>DAIUEK010000172.1:1283-4947 GCA_036845165.1 Vicinamibacterales bacterium
GGGGAACGTCGGCCGGAGGATGACGTCCGCCATGATCGGGAGCGCGTCGGCCAAGTGCGCAACCGGCACGTGGAGGGCCACGATGCCGGCATCCCACGTGCTGTCCGCATTGAGGTCGGCGCCGAGGTAGTCGATGGCGTCGGCGATCTCGAGCGATGTGCGGGTGCCGGCCCCCTCGTCGAGCATGGCGGCCGTCAGGTTCGCCAGCCCCGGTTTGTCCGGGTCGTAGCCCCCGAGGCTGACGAACTGAAGATGGACCGTCGGCACCTTGTGCATGGGGACGACCCACACCTCCATGCCGTTCGTCAGTTTTCGCTTTTCGATCGCAGGCACGTGCAGCGCCGGCAGCGGCCCGAGGGCCGGCGGATGCGAGCGATCCGGGATCTCCTGGGTAGATGCGCTTGCGACGGCAACGGCTACGACACAAAGACCACCAAGGAACAAAGACCACAAAGACTTCTTTGTGATCTTCGTGCCTGTGTGGCCTTCGTGATTCAAACCGTGGGTGCGTGTACTCATTTGATCGGTTCCACGACGAGTTCGACGCGCTTGTTGAGCGGCAGGAAACGGACCGCCATGGCCGTGATGTCCGGCGGCGACAACGCGCGATAGCGCGCCAGGTCCTCGTTGAAGTACCCGGGATTCCCGGCGGCCAGGTAGTAGCTGTTCAACTGATCGCCGACGCCGCCACCGCCGCCGATCGGCTCCATCCGGTCGTAGAAGGAAGACTCGATCTGGTTGATCGCGCGCCTGAACTCGCGCTCGTCTGGAGCGGTCTGCTGGATCTTCCGGATCTCCTCGTCGACGATTCCGCGGATCGTGTCGATGGCCGCGGCGGAGGTCGTCCCCGCCGCCAGGGGCCGCGCCGTCACAATGATCTGGTATTCGGAGCCGAGCGCCTTCGACGCCTGGAAGGCCGCGACGTCCTGCGCGATCTGCAGGTCGTACACGAGGCGCTTGTAGAGCCGCGAGTTCTTGCCGCCGGCCAGCAGCAGCGAGAGCACGTCGAGCTCCGCGTCCCCCGGCTCCAGATGCGCCGGCGTAATCCAGGTCAGGTAAAGACGCGGCAGCTGCACGCGATCCTGGATGGTTTTCTTCTTGACGTCCGTCAGGTTCGGATGCGGATAGTCGATCGGTCCGATCGGCGTCGCGCCGGGCTTGACGTCAGAGAACCACGTCTCGACCGCCGCGCGCGTCCTGGCCGGATCGAGGTCTCCCGCGATCACGAGGCTCGCGTTCGACGGCTGGTAGTACGTCTTGAAGAAGTCGACCACGTCCTGGTAGCTGGCGGCCGTGAGGTCTTCCATGTAGCCGATAGTCGGCCAGCGGTACGGATGCCCCTGCGGATACAGCATCTGGGCAATCTCGATCGACGCCATCCCGTAGGGTGCGTTCTCGTAACTTTCGCGCCGTTCGTTTTTGACGACGTCGCGCTGCGCGTCGACGGTCTTGGGGGACATCGCGTCGATCAGGTACGCCATGCGATCCGATTCGAGGAACAGCGCCAGGTCGAGCGCGTTCGACGGCGCGTCGATGAAGTAATTCGTCCGGTCCTCGGCCGTGGACGCGTTGTTGTTGCCTCCCGCGGCTTCCAGCAACTGATCGAACTCGCCGTATTTCGCGTGCGCGGACCCCATGAACATCAGGTGCTCGAAGAGATGCGCGAGGCCCGTGCGTCCCGGTTTCTCGCGCGCCGAGCCCACGTGGTACCAAACGTTCACCGTCAGCATGGGCACCGTGTGGTCCTCGTGCAGGATGACGTGGAGCCCGTTCGGCAGCGTGAACTGGGTGAACGGCACCTCCAGCCCCGCCTTCGCCCGGGATGCGTCTTCCGCGGGCTTCGGTGAGGCAAGCTCTGTTTGCTGCGCCCCCAGCGTGGGCGCGGCGGCCAGCAGCAGGCCCAGAAGAACAATGTGACGCATCGGCACCTCAGTTACCCAATTACCCGATTCCCAAATTACCCGATTACCCGATTACCAATTTACCAATTTACCAAATACCCTAGAGACGTGTTCTCGACGCGCGTCCCTGACGACCGGCGCCCCAACGCCCTGGCACGCGCACTGGCCGCCGCACGCGCCCGCGGACCGGTCATCGACCTGACAACCTCGAACCCGACCCGTGTCGGCATTCCATACCCGCCGGATCTGCTGGCGGGCCTGGCGGATCCCACGGCGCTGACCTACCGGCCGGCCCCGTTCGGCCTGCGCGACGCGCGCGAGGCGATCGCCGAGACCTACGCCCGGCGCGGACTTCGCATAAGCGCGGATCGGATCGTGCTGACAGCCAGCACCAGCGAGGCATATTCCATCCTGTTCAAGCTGCTGTGTAATCCGGGCCACTCCGACGTGTTGACCCCGATTCCCAGTTATCCCCTGTTCGATCATTTGACCCGGCTCGATGGGGTCGAGCAGCGGCGCTACGCGCTCGAGTATCACGGGTCATGGTCCATCGATCTCGACGGGCTCGATCGCGCCTGGACCGACGAGACGCGCGCGATGCTCGCCGTCACGCCGAACAACCCGACCGGCTCGGTCCTTCGTCAGGGGGATGCGGATGAACTCGCCGGACGCTGCGCGGAGCAGCAGGCGGCGCTGATTCTGGATGAAGTGTTCTTCGACTATCCGCTCGGACGACCCTTCGACGAACCGCGCGCGCTCATGACGCCGCCGTGCCTGGTCTGCCGGCTGGGCGGATTGTCCAAGACGATCGGCCTCCCGCAGGTCAAGCTCGGGTGGATCGCCCTCGACGGCCCCGCGGACCTCGTGACCGAGGCGCTCGATCGACTGGAGCTGATTTGCGACACGTACCTGTCGGTCTCGACGCCGGTCCAGGTCGCCGCGCGGTCGCTGCTCGACAAAGGTGCGGCGGTGCGGCAGCAGATTCTCGAGCGGCTGCGCGCGAACTACGCGGCGCTCGGCGGCATCGTCGCCGGCTCGAGCGGCGCCACCGTGCTTCCTGCGGAAGGCGGCTGGTCGGCCGTCGTCCGGGTGCCGGCCACGCGGTCGGAGGAAGCGCTCGCGCTGGAACTGCTGGAGCGTGACGCGGTGGTCGTGCACCCCGGCTATTTCTTCGATTTTCCCCACGAGGCCTTTCTCGTCGTCAGCCTTCTGCCGGAGCCGGAAGTGTTCGCGCGCGGCGTCCGCCTGATCCAGAAGCGCGTCCATGCCGCGTGATTTCTTTCACGGGCGCCACGCGGGATTGCTCGTCCCGCTGTTCTCGATCCCGTCGCGGGCAAGCTGGGGGATCGGCGAGATCGGCGATCTGCCGCGCCTCGGGAGCTGGCTGGCCGACGCGGGGTTCTCGTTCGTCCAGTTGCTCCCGATGAACGAGATGGCCGAAGGTCAGAATTCGCCGTACTCCGCGCTGAGCGCGATGGCGATCGATCCGATTCTCATTTCCCCGGCCGCCGTCCTCGACATCCAGGCGCTCGGCGGCGAGGCGCTGCTGACCGACGAGGAGCGCGCGCAGCTGCGCGCCGCACGCGAATCCCCGGTCATCGACTATTCGACCGTGCGGTCGCTCAAGGCGCGGGCATTCCGCGCGGCGTTCGAGCATTTTCACGCGCACGAATGGCGGCTGAAGACCGAGCGCGCCCGGCGCCTGCAACGCTTCACCGAGCGGGCACGCTGGTGGCTCGACGCGTACGCGCTCTTCCGCGCGC
>DAIUEK010000173.1:0-4946 GCA_036845165.1 Vicinamibacterales bacterium
TTGAACGAGTTCGCGAACAGTGCTTCGATGGCCTTCTTGCCGTTGTCGTGGAGCTTGCGCGTCCCGGTCCCCGTGAAATGCGGATGCGCGATTCGCGGGACGCCCGACGTCTTCCAGTCGGCCCCGGTCCAGCAGAACCAGCCGTCCTTCTCCTGGTCGAACACGCACAACGGCTTGTTGCACAGCTTCGCGAACTCGGCCCCCCATCCCGTCCCGCCGCGCACGGTGCCGTCGTCAACGATGGCGCCGACGACGTAGATTTCCTGGCCGTGGTTGACCTGGTACCACAGCGTCTGCAGCACCTTTCGGATCGTCGGGCTGTCGGTGTACCGGCGATGCATCAGCCGCGAGACGTACTCGAGGCTCACGTCGCCGGCCTGCAGCTCCTCGTGATTGAGCACGCGGATGCCGCGGCGGCGGGCCTCGGTGTGCCCGTCGAACGTGAAGTTGACTTCCTCGATGCCGTGGCTCTCGGCACAGACGCCGAACTCCGCCTCGGCGCCGGGGGCGCCGCCGCTGAAAAGAATGTAGTCGGCTTTGTTCATAGGAGTTACCAGCTTCCAGCTCACTTTGTGCGCCGCTTCGCGGCGGCCTTTTTCTTCGCGGTCCTCGTCGTCGCCGGCTTTGCAGGCGTGGGCTCTGCCTTCTGCCTCTTACCTTCTGCCTTCTGTTTGCCTTCTGCCTTGACGTTCTTGCCCGTCTTCAGCTCCACCGCGCGCGCGGTGATCTTGTCGAACATGGCACCGGCGTCTCCCCCCTTCGCGGGACGATTCGAGGTCCAGATCTCGGGATTGCCCTCGGCCAGGATGTCCGCGAAGTCCCCTTCGCTCTTCACGCTGTTCGGGGCGAACTCGGCGATGTCGACGTCGCCGGCCCACTCGTCCTTGTGTTTGATCAGGAGCCAGGAGCGGTCCCCGGCGCCAGGATAGCGGCCGCTCGTCCGCACGAGGACCCACGAGCCCTTCAACTTGTAGCCGTCGAGCGTGAACTTCAGGTCGCCCTTCTTCAGCGCAGCGTCCACGTCATCGACCTGCGGCGCCCAGGTGCCCTGGTCCCACAGCATGACGATGCCCGCGCCGTAGCCGGACGGGATGACCCCCTCGAACGTGCCGTATTCGATCGGGTGATCCTCGACCATCATCGCGAGCCGCTTCGTCTTGGGATCCAGCGACGGGCCTTTCGGCACGGCCCAGGAGAGCAGGATGCCCTTGTGTTCGAGGCGGAGGTCGTAGTGCAAGTGGCTCGCGAGATGCTTCTGCACGCAGAAGAAGAATGTCTTCGACGCCTTCTGCTTCGCCGCGCGCTCGACCGCGAGCGTGACGTCGCCGGCAGGCTCAGGGGTCGAGGTGAAATTGCGCTTCTGTTTGTATTTTTCTAAAACCATACACGGCCCACGGCGCTTTCACAAAGGTCACTAAGGTACGAAGACCACAAAGATCCAAAACTCAAAACACTTCGTGATCTTTGTGCCTTAGTGATCTTCGTTATGAGGCGTGCGCCCGTCAATTCACTTCACCCATCAAGCGTTTGATCGGCTTCACGAACAGGAAGAGCAGGATCCCGGCGCCAATCGCGAACATGCCCACCGCGCCGAAGAGGCTGTGCAACGCCCACGACTCGTAGAGCGACGAGACGCGTCCGCCGATGAAGTTGCCGACGGAGGTCGCGAGAAACCAGACGCCCATCATCAACCCGCCGATGCGCGCCGGCGCGAGCTTCGTCATCGCGCTCAGGCCGACGGGGCTCAGGCACAGTTCTCCAAACGTGTGCAGCAGATAGGTGACCGACAGCCACATGGGGCTGACCTGAATGCCCTGTTCGGCCATCTTCGCCGCCCAGATCAGGATGGCGAAGCCGGCGCCCACGAACACGAGGCCCATGGCGAACTTCGCCGGGCTCGACGGCTCGCGCTGCGTCCTGGCCAGCCGAAGCCACAGCCACGCGAACACCGGCGCAAAGATGATGAGGAACAACGAGTTCAGCGACTGGAACCAGCTGCTCGGATAGCTCCACCCGAACACGACGTTGTGCGTGTTGCGGTCGGCGAACAGATTCAGCGTCGATCCCGCCTGTTCGAACACCGACCAGAACAGCGCCGACGCGACAAAGAGGACGCCGATGACGTACAGCTTCTTACGCTCGTCGGGCGTCCAGTTGCCGCTGGTGAACAGCCATCCGAAGAACAGGACGACGATCGCGAGCAGCATGATCCCGGCGGCATCCGCCACCTGGACCGCCGTCACCGGGATGGCGCCGGTATACGCGCCGAGGCCGAGTCCGGCGAGCACCGCCACCATGACGACGCCCCCGACCATCGCGTTGCGGCGGAGCCGCGCCGCGGCTTGCGGCGACTCGGCCGGTGTCGGATACAATCCGGCGTCACCGAGGTTCTCGCTGCCGAGCACGTACTGGATGACTCCGAACGTCATGCCGATGCCCGCGGCCGCGAATCCGATGTGCCAGCTGACGTTTTGCCCGAGATAGCCGCACACGAGCGGGGCGATGAAGGCGCCGAGATTGATCCCCATGTAGTAGATCGAGAACCCCGCGTCGCGGCGGATGTCGTCCTTCCCGTAAAGACCTCCGACGATGACACTGATGTTGCCCTTCAGCAGTCCCGTGCCGGTGACGATGAGGAACAGTCCAACGTAGAACGTCGACAGGGAGGAGAAGGCCATGCAGAAGTGGCCGCAGGCGATGATGATGCCGCCATAGAGCACCGCCCGCCGCTGCCCGATCAGGCGATCGGCGATCCAGCCGCCGGGCAGCGTGGTCATGTACACCATGGAGGTGTAGAGCCCGTAGATGGCGCCGGCGCTGGCCGTATCGAAGCCGAGTCCTCCGGCGGAGGCCGATGCCGTCATGAAGAGGATGAGCAGCGCGCGCATGCCGTAGTAGCTGAAGCGCTCCCACATCTCCGTGAAGAAGAGCGTGGAGAGCCCGCGCGGATGCCCGAAAAAGCCCGTATCCAGGGCGACGGCTCGGTCTGTCATTGGGCCGAGTGTAACCTACGGGGGATACATGTCGATTGGCGACTGGCGACTGAAGACTGAAGATTGGGGGCCGTGGCTCTGTATCGGGCTGCTGCTCGCGTCGTGCGCGCGCGCGCCTAAGCCGAAGACGCCGCAAACGGCGCCCGTCACGGCCCCATCGGGTCCTGCCGGGGCGCTCGTGCCCCTGCCGGCCCTGGTCGAAATCGGACCCGGTCAGTACTTCACGATCACGCCGACGACCGTGATTCTGGCGAACGCGGACCCCGCGGTCCGGCGAATCGCGGCGGACCTGGCGGAGCGGATTCGCAGGGCGACCGGCATCACGCCAGACATGCCGGCCGTGTGGGCTGACCTGTTCGCGGGTCCCGTCGTGGAGCTCGTCGTGCAGGCTGATGCGGCCGCGCTTGGCGACGAGGGGTACGACCTGTCGATCGGCGCGAATCTCGTCAGCGTCAAGGCGCGGACGCCGGCGGGCCTGTTCTACGGCGTGCAGACGCTGCGGCAACTCCTGCCGTACTGGGGTGAGTACGAAGCCGTCATGTTCCGGCAGCCGCGGCCGGCGACGCTCCCGGCGGTCCACATCCGTGACGCGCCGCGCTACCCGTGGCGCGGGGCGATGCTGGATGTCGCGCGCCATTTCTTTTCCGTCGACGAGGTCAAGCGCTACGTCGACGTGCTCGCGCTCCACAAGATGAACCGGCTGCACCTGCACCTCTCCGACGACCAGGGCTGGCGGATCGAGATCAGGACGTGGCCGGCGTTGACCGAACGCGGCGGCCAAACGGAAGTGGGTGGCGGGCCAGGCGGGTTTTACACGCAGGCGCAGTATGCCGACCTGGTCGCCTATGCCGCGGCCCGCTTCGTCATGATCGTCCCGGAGATCGACATGCCGGGACACACGAACGCGGCGCTCGCCTCCTACGCCGAGTTGAACTGTAACGGCCAGGCGCCGCCGGTCTTTACCGGCACCGACGTGGGCTTCAGCGCGATGTGCGTCGACAAGGACGTCACCTACCGTTTCATCGACGACGTGGTCGGAGAGATCGCAGGCCTGACGAAGGGGCCGTACTTCCACATGGGCGGCGACGAAGTGAAAACGCTGACGCCCGAACAGTACCGCGGCTTCGTCGAGCGCGTGCAGACGATCGTGCAGGCGCACGGCAAGCAGATGATCGGGTGGGACGAGGTGGCCGCCACGCGCCTGTCGCCAACCTCCATCGTCCAGCACTGGCGCCCGGACGCGGCGCACGGCGAGCTCGGGCGCGCGCCGCACCTGATCCTGTCGCCCGGCAACCGCGCGTATCTGGACATGAAGTACGACCGCGACACGGCGCTCGGGTTGAATTGGGCGGGGTTCGTCCCCGTCAAGACCGCGTACGACTGGGATCCGGCCACGCTCGTGCCAGAGGCGTCCGCGGCGGCGATCCTCGGCCTCGAGGCGCCGCTCTGGTCGGAGACGCTGGCCAACATCCGCGACGTCGAGTTCCTCGCGCTCCCGCGGCTCGCGGCGATCGCCGAGCTCGGCTGGTCGCCAGTGGCCACGCACGATTGGGAGAGCTTCCGCCTGCGCCTCGGCGCGCAGGGCCCCCGGTGGACAGCGATGGGGATCAACTTCTACAGGGCGCCGGAGATACCATGGCGCCAATGAGCGCGGTCCTGACCATGACAAATGGCCAATGCCGAATGCCAAAGATGCAACAATAGAATCTTCAGCATTCAGCATTCAGCATTGACAAGCGTTCTTCTGATCTCCACCTACGATCTCGGGCGCCAGCCCTTCGGCCTGGCGTCCCCCGCGGCGTGGCTGCGCGGGGCCGGCCATGACGTGCGGTGCGTGGACCTGACGCGGACGCGCCTGCCCGAGGACGCCGTCCGCGCCGCGTCGCTCGTGGCGTTCTACCTGCCGATGCACACGGCCACGCGCCTCGCGCTCCCCGTCATGGATCGCGTGCG
>DAIUEK010000174.1:0-4945 GCA_036845165.1 Vicinamibacterales bacterium
TGCACCACCGCCAGCGCCATCAGCGCGAAGGACAGCGGCACGTGCACCACGAGCCAGCCGTGAAGAAGGCGGTGCATGCGCTCCTGGCGCAGCAACTGGCGCTCTTCCTCGCAGATGCTCTCGAGATCGGCAATCGCCCCTTCGAGCGCGGGGGGCAGGAGCGGACGCAGTGTCGCGAAGTGCGCCGCGGCAATCGTCGGATCCGCCAGCGGACGGGTCAGCGCCGGCGCCTGGACGAAGGCGCGCATCTCCTTGAGATAGAACTCGCGCAGCGGCGCGGTGTCGTCCGCCTGGACGCGCATGACGCTCGCCAGCGCGTTCGCGCCGGACGAGGCGGCCGACACCTCGACCTGGAGGCTGCCGCACGCGTCGGCGACGACGGTGTCGGCTTCATCCAGCAGTTGCTCGCGCACGTGCCCGATCTGGTCGTAGATGGTTTCCATCGGCACGTCGCGTAGGATGCGCCGCGGCATCGTGTGCTGGAGCCAGGCGCCGAATAGGCCGCTCGCATAGACGAACAGGAAGAGCCACATGAGCACCGACGTCAGCCCGTAGCCGAACAGGAAGCCGGCGTGCAGCAGGATGAACGGGAAACTCAGCGCGCCAAGCCAGAGGTGCCCTCGCATCCACGTCTGCGTGCGCCCGATGCGCCAGATCGGAAACTTCTTGCGCAGGCTCAGCAGCGTGACGAACGCCATGAACCCGAAGCCGACGATCCCGTACGTCAGCCCGAGGGCGCTGCCGCCACTCGGAGGCACGGCGCCGAGCGCGTACGGGACATAGACCACCAGCGCGACAGCGAGAACCATCGCGCTGCCCATCGCCCAAGATCGGTGTGACTTATCGATAATCACGAATAACGCCCGCAGGCCCGACCTTCAGGTCGGGCGTGCCGCAAACCACCGCTGCGGCTGACTCGTGCACGCCCGACCTGAAGGTCGGGCCTACGGGTCCTCACTTGCTTGTAGCCTCGGTCGATCCAGTCTGTTTCTGATCCTTTTGATCTTTTCCAAACATGGCTCCAAAGAATGTCAGCGGCTCGACGCGGTGCGCGGCGTCGTGCGGGCACGCGTAGACGCAGCTGGGCTCCTCGTGCTCCATGCAGAGATCGCAGCCCGTGGCTTTCTGCCGGGTGCTCGCGATCATCCGCGCCGGCGTCGCGGGATCCGGAACGTCCACGGCGAACGGGTGGAGATTCAGGTTGCCGTACGGACAGGTCCGCACGCACAGGCCGCAGCCGACGCACCAGTCTTCGATGATGATTTCCATCGAGCCGCGCCGGCGGATCGCGCCGACGGGACAGCCGACCATGCACAGCGGATCCCGGCAGGACCGGCAGGAGGTCGGGACGAGGTACTTGTCGAAGCGCAGCCCCTCGCGCACGAGGCGCGTGACGCCGTCGTGGGCGTCGGCGCAGGCCGTCACGCACTGATCGCAGCGCGTGCACTTCTCGAGATCGATGAGCAGCAGGCTCTGCGCCTCCATCAGGCCCTGGTTCAGGAAATCGCCAATCGGGACGTGCTCGGTCGCCTGCACGCGCTGGCGGTTCATGTCCGCGCGCTCGCGGGCGACCTCCTTGAGCCCTTCGCGGATATCGGGGAACCGCGACACCATCAACTGGAAATCTTCGCCGGCGATGCGGACGACGTCCACGTGGTCGAGCGCCGTGCAGGTCGCCGTGCGGATGCCGCCGCCGAGCAGTCCCATCTCGCCGAAGAACGAGCCGCGGCCGAGGTACGTGAGTACCACGTCGCCGCCGGGATGCCGCTCGCTGACCTTCACGAACCCGAGCCGCACGAGGTAGAACGCGTCCGCGGCGTCCCCCTGCCGGACGATCGCTTCACCAGGCGAGATCCGGCTCAGCTCGACGCGATCCCGGAGGTACTCGATGAAGTCCTGCGGCATCGACGCGAACACCGGCACGCTGCGCAGGTGCGTCTCGAGCGCGCGCGCGCGGTACTTGCGATCGAGCTCCGCGCGGAAGGTCTTGTTCCTCTGGAGAATGTCGAGGACGTTGCGGAGCATCTCCAGCACGACGACGTCCGTCTTCGCGCGGACGGTCGCCGACCGCGGATGGAAGCTCATGCAGGTCATTTCGCCGAAGAGATCCCCGGCGCCGAGCTCGGCGATCGGCTTGTCGTACGGCAGATCGACCGGCGCATCGATCGGGATGTAGCGCCGGGCGCTCTCTTCCGAGCGCGTGTGCTCCGTGCGGCTCGCGAGCCTGCTGCGGATGGTGCTGAACCAGTGAGAAGACCAGCCGCCGGGCGCGTTCTCCTGCTGCACGTGCGCGATGGGCGTGCCGATGTACACCTCGACGGTGCCTTCGAGGATGTAGAACGCCGTCGACCCGAATTCCCCCTCGCGGCAGATGACTTCGCCCGGCGCGATGCGGCGCTTCACGACCGCCCCCTGGTTCAACTCCAGGAAGGTGCCCGAGACCCCTTTGAACAACGGGAGCTGCAGGAGCCACTCGGGATCCAGGTGCTCGCCGGCGCCGAGCTCGGTCCCGGTCACGCGCTTGTTGGTCAGCGCGCCGGTCGGGCACGAGACCATGCACTCGCCGCACGAGACGCACGTGGAGCTCCCCATCGGCAGGTCGAGATCGAAGCCGATGTGCGCCGTGTAGCCGCGGCCGCTGCGGCCGATGACCATGTTCTTCTTGATGTCATCGCAGCCGCGCATGCAGCGGTCGCAGAGGATGCACGCCTCGTGGTCGACGGCGATGCTCAGCGACGAGTCGTCACGGCCGCGCGGCGACAGGCGGCGCGCATACCGCGGCTGGTCCACGCCCGCTGCCCTGGCCATCGTCTCCAGCTCGCAGTCGCCGGTGTGCTGCTGCCGCGCGCACGGAGACGGATGGTCGGCCATCAGCATCTCGACGAGCGTGCTCCGCGCCTGCACGACGCCGGGGGCGGTCGTCGAGACCTTCATGCCCGATTCGCACTCGCGAACGCACGACGCGGGGTAGACGCGCGCGCCCACGTCCACCACGCAGACACGGCACACGCCAACCGGCGTCTGGTTCTCCTGGTGGCACAGCGTCGGGATCGGGATCCCGTTCAGCCGCGCCGCGTCGAAGATCGTCGTGCCCTTCGGGACCGAGACGTCGCGGCCGTCGATCGAGAGGGTGATCTGCTCGCTCACGCGATCGCTCCGATCCGGAAGCACACGCCGGCCTGGCAGACGCCCCTGGCGTGCGCCTCGACTTCCTCTGGGAAATGCTTCATGACGGACGCGATCGGCACGTGAACGACCTGGCCGAGGCCGCAGATCGATGCCATCTTCATAGCGTGGCACAGCGCCTCGTAGAGGACCATGTCGTGCGGGCCGCGGCGCCCCTTCGTCCACTCCGTCAGCAGCTCCGTCATCTTGGTCGAGCCGGTACGGCACGGCACGCACTTGCCGCAGGATTCGTTGCGGAAGAAGCGCACCGAGTTGAGCGCCATGTCGAGCATGCACGCGCGGTCGTCGCACACGACGATCGCGCCGGACCCGACGGTCGCGCCCGCCGCTGCCATCGCGTTCCAGTCGAGCGGCAGATCGAGCATCGACGCCGGGAGATAGCCGCCGGTAGGGCCCGAGGGCGCATACGACTTCAGCGTGCGGCCGGGGGGGACGCCGCCGGCCAGGCCCTCGATCAACTCGCGGTACGACGTCCCCATCGGGACTTCGAAGACACCCGGCTTCTGCACGTCGCCGCTGACGCTGACGAACTTCACGCCCATCGAGCCGTTCCGGCCGGACGTCCTCATCCAGTCGACCCCCTTCGAGAGGATCACGGGGACGAACAAGAACGTCTCGACGTTATTGATGAGCGTGGGCCGGGCCCAGAGCCCGCCCCCGACCTGGCCGGGGAACGGCGGCTTGTTGCGCGGCTCGGCGCGCTTGCCTTCGATCGCCTCGAACAGCGCGCTCTCCTCACCGCAGATGTACAGCCCCGGGCTGACGAAGATTTCGAGGTCGAACGCGAGCCCCGACCCCATGATGTTGTCGCCGAGAATGCCTTCCGTGTAGCAGCGATCGATCTCGTGCTGGAGGATGTGCTCCTGGTCGGTGTACTCGGGGCGGATGTAGATGATGCCGTGGCGCGCGCCGGCGACCAGCCCGCCGAGGATCATGCCCTCGATGAGCAGATGCCCGCCGTTCGTCATGATGTGCCGGTCCTTGATCGTCCCCGGCTCGCTCTCGTGGGCGTTGCAGACGATGTACTTGTCCGGGCCCGGCTGGTTGCGCACCAGCTCCCACTTCATCCCGGTGGGGAATCCCGCGCCGCCGAGGCCGCGCAGGCCGCTCGCCTTGAGCGTCGCGACGAGGCCCGCCCAGTCCTTCGACTGCACGAACGCGCGCAGCACGCCGTACTGGGACGCCTGGTCCGGATACGGATCGCACTCGACGCGCGCGTGGTGCGGATGCGCTGTCCGCGCGGCGAGCTGCTCCGGCGAGGCCCCCGCCAGCGCGAAGTCGATGAGCGTGCACGCGTCGGTCTCGCTGACCTTCTCGAAAATCTGGTCGTTCACCGCGATGGCCGGCGCCCGGTCGCACCGCCCGAGGCAGGAGACGTGCGTGACGTTCACGTCCTGGCCCCCACCCGGGCCTTGGCCCGGGTTGTTGGACATGTACCGGGCGGCCAGGCGCTCCCGCAGCGCGTTGGCGCCGTGGCGGTGGCAGGCCATGTCGCCGCACACACGGACTTCGGCGCGCGCCGGCGGCTTCAGGAAGAAGGAAGGGTAGAAACTGGCCACCGCCTGCAGCCGGAAGAGCGGAATCTCGAGGCGCTCGGCCAGGCGGCGCAGCTCTCCTTCCGGCAGATAGCCGTGAGCCCGGTGGATGGCGCGGAGCTCGTCGAAAAGTGGAGACGTCTGAGCGCGGCCTTGCACGGAGCCACGGAATATATCAGGGATCTGGTGGCCGGTAACATTGGCGATTGGCGATTGGCCAATGA
>DAIUEK010000175.1:0-4933 GCA_036845165.1 Vicinamibacterales bacterium
ATCCTCGGACGCGACGAGCACCAGGCGGTCGCCGCCGAGATGGCGAGGTTTGCCTCGTGACCGGGACAGGCCGGTAGCGCGATGCTCAAGCCGCGCGCGCTGCGGCCTGGCGACCGCATCGGCGTCGTCGCGCCTGCCAGCCCGTTCTCCCGTGAGGCGTTCGACGCCGGGGTCGCCGAGCTCCGGCGCCTGGGCTACGAACCGGTGTACGACGACTCGGTGTTTGCCCGCCGCCAGTACACCGCCGGAGACGCCGCGCTGCGCGCCGCCGCCTTCCGGCGCGCGTGGAGCGACCCGTCCATCGCGGCGCTGATCGCCGTGCGCGGCGGCTACGGCAGCGTGCACCTGCTCCCGCTGCTCGATGCGGCGGAAATCCGCCGTACGCCCAAGGCGTTCATCGGGTACAGCGACAACACGTCCCTCCTCGCCTGGCTGACAGGGCCGTGCGGCCTCGTCGCCTTTCACGGACCGATGCTCGACGGCCGTCTCGCGAAGGGAGAAACCGCTTACGACGCGGACACGTTCACGCGCGTGCTGACCCGCGCGGAACCGGCCGGGCGCATCTCGCACCCGCAGGTGGAAGCGCTGCGCCCGGGCGAGGCACGCGGTGTGCTCCTGGGAGGCACGCTCACGCAGTTGCTCGCCTCGCTCGGCACGCCGTACGCGTTCGACCCGCCCGCTGGGCACATCCTGTTTATCGATGAAGTGGCGGAGCGCCCCTATCGCATCGACCGCATGCTGACGCAACTCAGGCTGTCGGGCCTCCTCTCGCGTGCGTCGGCGATCGTCTTCGGCGAGTTGCCGCGCTGCGACGAGCCCGCCGAGGGCGGACCGGCGATCAAGGCGGTCGTCGCCGATCTGCTCGAGGATTTTCGAGGACCCGTGCTGTTCGGGCTCCCGTCGGGCCACACGGACGGCGCGTGCATGACGCTGCCGTTCGGCGTGGACGTTCGCGTGGTGACCGGCGCCGAGCCGGGCGTCATAGTGGAGGAGGCGGCGGTCGGCCGGCGATGAAACGGATTCACCTGATTGGCATGTGCGGCACGGCGATGGCGACGCTGGCGGCGCTCCTCAAGAGCCGGGGCCATGACGTCCGCGGATCCGACCAGAACATGTATCCGCCGATGAGCGACTTCCTGGTGGAGCAGCAGATCACCACGCTCCAGGGATACACCGCGGAGCACATCACCGCGGACCTCGATCTCGTCGTCGTCGGCAACGCGATCTCGCGAGGGAACCCGGAGCTCGAGGAAGTGCTGGACCGCAAGATCCGGTATTGCTCGCTGCCCGAGGCCATCCGCGATCACTTCCTCTGGGGCTCGCGGTCGGTCGTCATCGCCGGGACCCACGGAAAGACGACGACCACATCGCTCACAGGATGGCTGCTGACCCACGGCGGCGCCGATCCGAGCGTGCTCATCGGCGGCATCGCCGACAATTTCGGCGGCAGCTACCGGGTCGGCGGGGGACGAGAGTTCGTGATCGAAGGGGACGAGTACGACAGCGCGTTCTTCGACAAGACCGCCAAGTTCCTGAAGTACCTCCCCGACATCGCCGTCGTCGGCAACGTCGAGTACGACCACGCGGATATTTATCCGGACCTCGAATCGATCCGGCTCGCCTTCCGTCGTTTCGTGAACCTGATCCCCCGCAAGGGGCTGCTGCTCGCCGGGGCGGACGACCCCGAAGCGGTGGCGCTGACGGCGGGCGCGCGCTGCCGGGTCGAGACGTTCGGGTTATCCGAGGGCGCCGACTGGCAGGGGCACGACTTGCGCGTCGTGGCGGGGTCGACCACGTTCAGTCTGCGCCGGAAGGGAGAGCCGTCGGGGACGTTCGAGGTCCCGCTGCTCGGCGCCTTCAACGTGAGAAACGCGCTGGCCGCGATGGCGGTCGGGGGGGCGGTGGGGCTCAGCACCGACACCATGGCCGCGGGGCTCCGTGCCTTCAAGGGAGTGCAGCGGCGCCTGACCCTGCGAGGCACCGCGCATGGCGTGTCGGTCTACGACGATTTCGCGCACCATCCGACGGCCATCGCCGAAACCCTCGCCGGCGTCCGCTCGGCATACCCGGATCGCCGCATCTGGGCGATCTTCGAGCCGCGCTCCGCGACATCCTGCCGCAAGGTGTTCCAGCAGGAGTTCGCGCGGGCGTTCACCGCGGCCGACCGCATCCTGTTGCCGGCGGTTTTCCGAGCCACGCTGCCCGACGACGAGCGGCTCTCGGCGGAGCAGCTCGTGGCGGACCTGAAGGCGTCCGGCAAGGACGCCCGGTATATCCCGCGCGTGGACGACATCGTGGCGACCGTGGCCAGGGACGCCCGCGATGGCGACCTCGTCATCGTGATGTCGAATGGCGGGTTCGACGACATCCACCAGAAGCTGCTCTCGGCCCTCGCGTCCAGGTGATGGAGGTCCGCATCCTCCCGGCCGGCGATTCGGCCTGGCTGATCGAGCTTCCGGAACGCATCGACGCCGCCGTCAACACCCGCGCCATCCAGATCGCCAGGGCCATCGAGCGCGCGGGGCTTCCGACGACCGACGTCGTGGTCGGATACCGGTCCGTGATGGTGTACATCGATCCCTTGTCGGAGCGGGCGGCTGGAATTGAGCGGCGGCTCGAGGACATCGCGACGGCGCCGTCAGCCTCCGGCGATATGACGGGCGCACTCGTTGATGTCCCGGTCTGTTACGGCGGTCCCTATGGCCCGGATCTCGCCGAGGTCGCCGCCTTTGGCAAGTGTTCGATCGACGAGGTGATCCAGCGTCACCTGGCGCGCGAGTACCGCGTCTTCGTCGTGGGCTTCGTTCCCGGATTCGCCTACATGGCGTCCGTCGATCCGCGCATCGCCGCGCCGCGCCGCGCCTCACCTCGCCTGAGAGTGCCCGCCGGGTCCGTCGCGGTCGCCGCCGGCCAGACGGGTGTGTACCCGGCCGAGACGCCGGGGGGATGGAGCCTCATCGGCAGGTGTCCCGTGAAGCCGTACGACGCGGACCGCGGCGAGCCCTTTCTCTTCCACCCCGGCGATCGCGTTCGCTTCCGGAGCATCTCCGAGGCCGACTACAAGGCCTCCACAAAGTGGGGTGACGCATGACCGCGGCGCTGAGGGTCATCAAGCCCGGGATGCTGACGACGGTGCAGGACCTCGGCCGGCGCGGATACCAGGGACTCGGCGTGCCCGTGTCCGGGCCGATGGATGCGTACTCGCATCGGCTCGCGAACCAGCTGCTCGGGAACGACCCGATGGCGGCGGCGCTGGAGATCACGCTGCTTGGACCGGAACTGGCGGCCCAGGGGGACCTCACGTGCGCCATCGCGGGCGCGGAGATCGAGCTCACCGTCGACGGCGCCGTGATGCTGTTCAACCAGCCGTTCCGCGTGCCCTCAGGTGCCCGCGTGCGCTTGGGTGCGCGCGGCAAGGGCACGCGGACAACGCTGGCGGTGCGCGGCGGATTCGATCTGCCCGTGACGCTCGGAAGCCGCGCCACGCACCTGGTGAGCCGCATGGGCCCGTTCGGCGGACGCGCGCTGCGCGCCGGTGATGTGCTGCCGGTCGGGCACTCCCCTGTGTCTACGACCGTCACCCGCGGGCTGCCTCTCCCGCTGCCGGACGGCGGCGCGCGCCTTCGCGTGGTCCCCGCGGTGCATCGCGAGCGGTTCACGGACGAGGCGTGGGGCTTGCTGGTCCACGCGCAATTCACCGTCAGCCCGCAGTCGAGTCGCATGGGGTATCGCCTCGATGGGCCGGTGCTCGGTCATGTTCGCGGCGCGGACATCCTGTCGGAGGCGATGCCGATCGGCGCCATCCAGGTGCCCTCCTCCGGGCAGCCCATCCTGCTGATGGCCGAGCGGCAGACGACGGGCGGGTACGCGACGATTGCCAACGTGATCACCGCGGACCTTCCCCTCGCGGGCCAGCTTGCTCCGGGTGAGTGGATGGCGTTCGATCCCGTCACGCACGCGCAGGCGACTGCCGCCCTGCGTGTGCGTGAAGCGGCGCTGGCCGGGGAGGGATCGTGACCGTCCCGGATTTTGCCGCGCTGGTCGGGTCCGAGATCCCTTCCGCGCGGGTGCGGCGGAACGCGCCGATCGCGCCGTTCACCACGTTCAAGGTCGGCGGTCCGGCGGACTGGCTGGTCCTCGCGCAACGCGCGGGCGAGGTGAAGGCGGCCGTGCGCGCCGCGCGCGCAAGCGGGCTCCCCATCACGATGCTCGGCGGCGGATCGAACGTGCTCGTGTCGGACGCGGGGATCCGCGGCGTGGTGCTGCGCCTCCACGGTGGCGACGTGACGGCGGTGGGGGACCGCACCGTCCGCGCGGACGCCGGGCTCACGATCAACGGACTGGTCCGGTGGACCCTCAATCGAGGCCTCGCCGGCCTCGAGGCCTGGGCGGGCACACCCGGGACCGTGGGTGGTGCGATCCATGGCAATGCGCATTTCAAGGGACGCCTGATCGCGGAACTGGTGGAGAGCGTCGAGATCGTCGACGAGGCCGGGCACGACTTCCGCATCGCCGCCGCCGACATGGCGTTCGGTTACGACCGCAGCCGTCTGCAGCGGAGTCGGGAGTTCGTCCTGTCGGTTGACTTCCGGGTCGGCCGCGGTGAGCCGGCCGCCTTGCGCGCGATCGCGCGCGAGTCGCTGGCCTACCGGAAGCGGACGCAGCCGCTCGAGGCCGCGAGCGCGGGATGCATCTTTCAGAATCCCGATCCCGCCTTCGATCGCGTCCCCGCGGGCATTCCCGCGTCGGCCGGCGCGCTCGTCGATCGCGCGGGCCTGAAGGGGAGCCGCGAGGGGGGGGCGCGGGTGTCGCCCACGCACGGGAATTTCATCGTCAATGACGGCGCGGCGTCGGCCGGCGACATCCGTCGCCTGATCGAGCGCTGTCGCGAACAGGTCCGCGCGCAGTTCGGCGTCGAGCTGCGCGACGAGAT
>DAIUEK010000176.1:0-4913 GCA_036845165.1 Vicinamibacterales bacterium
CCCGGCACCGGCAGCCCCGCCGCACTCTGGCTCATGGCCGCCGCCACGGTCGCCGCGGGCCTGGTGTTCTTCCCGCAGGAACGGTTCCGGATACCCGTGATCGATCCCGCGCTGATCGTGAGTGCCGCGCTGCTGGCCGGTGTACATACCGATGAACGTACTGATAGTGACGCCCACGTATAACGAGCGCGACAACTTGCCGGTGCTCGCCGCCGGTCTGCTGAAGTACGACGGGGTCCGCATGCTCATCGTCGACGACGGGTCGCCCGACGGGACCGGCGAGGTGGCCGATCAGCTCGCGAAGGACCACCCGGGACGCGTCGAGGTGATGCACCGCACCGGGCCGCGCGGGCTCGGCCGCTCGTACGTGGACGGCCTCCTGCGCGCCATCGCCGACGGCCAGGCGGAATTCATCTGCCAGATGGACGCCGACCTGTCGCACAATCCGGACTACCTACCCGACCTCGTCAACGGCGCGGCCGCGCGCGACCTCGTCATCGGATCGCGCTACATGAACGGCGTCAGCGTGGTGAACTGGCCGCTGCATCGCATCTTCCTGAGCGCGTTCGGCAACCGCTACATCCGCTTCGTGACGAAGCTGTCCGTCAGCGACTGCACCAGCGGTTACCGGTGCTGGCGGCGCGAGGCGCTCGCGCGGATGCCGATCGCGAGCATGGTGTCGGACGGGTACGCCTTCCTCGTCGAAATGCTCTACGAGGCCCAGCGGCGGGGCCTGCGCATCGGCGAGGTCCCCATCATCTTCATCGAGCGCCGGCTGGGACAGTCGAAGCTGTCCTCCAACGTGCTGATCGAGTCGCTCGTCATGCCGTGGCGCCTCGTGTTCCGCTCGCGCGCCTGACATGCGCCACGTCGTCGTGATGGTGACGACGTCCTATCCCCGGTTTCCCGGAGATTCGGTCGGCACCTTCATGGAACCGATCGCGAAGGGGGTCGCCGCGCGCGGCCACGAAGTGCACATCGTCGCGCCCTGGCATCCGCGGATCACGCGCGGAGCCGTCGAGGACGGCGTGTTCTTTCACTTCTTCAAGTACGCGCCTGTCCCGGCCCTGAACGTCTTCGGGTACGCGGCCGGCCTGCACGCAGACGTGACGCTGAAAGGTGCCGCGTGGATGGCGGCGCCGCTCGCGATGACGGCGGGGTGGTTCACGGCGATGCGCGTCGCGCAGAAGCGACGGGCGACCGTGATGCACGGGCACTGGGTCGTGCCCGGCGGCGCGATCGCGGCCGCCGCCCGGCCGTCGCTGCCGCTGGTCGTGAGCCTTCACGGATCCGACGTCTTCGTCGCCGAGCGCATCGGCCCGGCACGCGCGGTCGCGCGGCGCGTGTTCGCCCGCGCCGACTACGTGACCGCGTGCAGCCGGGATCTCGCGCAGCGCGCGGTGGCCCTGGGCGCGCCGGCCACTCGTCTCGGGGTCGTGCCTTACGGCGTGGATGTGGCCCGATTCAGGCCCGCGCCCGAGGCGCGGGACACCGTCCGCGCGAGCGGTGGCGTCCCGTCCGCTGCCTGGCTGCTGTTTGCGGCCGGTCGGCTCGTCAAGAAGAAAGGCTTCGAATATCTGATCGACGCGCTGCCGCTCGTCGACGCCTCTGCCGTCGTGCACCTCGCGATCGCGGGAGCCGGGGACCTCGACGCCGACCTGTGGGCGCGCGCGCGCGCGGCTGGCGTCGGGGACCGCGTGCACTTCCTGGGCGATCTCCCGCAGGACGCCGTCGCCGGATGGTTCGCGGCAGCCGATGTGGCGGTCGTGCCATCGGTCAAGGACGACCGCGGCAACGTCGACGGCCTCCCGAACACCGTGCTCGAGGGGCTGGCGTCGGGGACGCCGATCGTCGCGACGCCAGCCGGCGGCATCGGAACCGTGATCCAGGACGGGCAGACGGGCGTGATCGTCCCGGAGCGCGACGCGCGCGCTCTGGCCGAGGCGATCGCGGCGCTCCTCCGCGAGCCGGGGCGGCGCGCCAGCCTGGGACAGGCCGGCCGGGCGATGGTCGAAGCCCGATACGGGTGGGATGCGGCGGCGGCGCGATTCGAGGCCGCATACGATCGCGCGCTTGCCTTCAACTCACTCACCCGATAAGATTTACGGTTATTCCATGCCAACGGAGGGACCCGCGACGGGTCTGAGCATTTTCTTTCCCGCCTATAACGACAGCGGGACGATCGCGAGCCTCGTCATCACGGCGCTCCGCACGGCGCGGACGCTGACGCCGAACCACGAGGTCATCGTGGTCAACGACGGCAGCGCCGACGGCACCGCGGGGATCCTCGACGAGCTCGCCAGCCTCTATCCGCAGGTCCGCATCGTGCACCACGAGACCAATCGCGGGTACGGCGGCGCGCTGCAATCGGGATTCGCCACCGCCAGCCGGGAACTGGTCTTCTACACCGACGGCGACGCGCAGTACGATCCCGCCGAAATGGCCGCGCTGTGGCGGCGGTTCGATCCGGCCGTCGATCTCGTGAACGGCTACAAGATCAGCCGCTCCGACCCGCTGCACCGGATCATCATCGGGCGCCTCTACCATCACACCGTCACCCTGCTGTTCGGGCTGAAGGTGCGGGACGTGGATTGCGATTTCCGGATGATGCGCCGGTCGATTTTCGACACGGTGCACCTCGAGAAGAACAGCGGCGTCATCTGCCTGGAGATGATGAAGAAGATCACCGACGCCGGGTTCCGGATCGCCGAGGTGCCGGTGCACCACTATCACCGCGCCTACGGCAAATCGCAGTTCTTCAACTTCAAGCGCCTCTTCCGCACGGCGATCGACGTGTTCAAGCTGTGGTACGCGCTCGTCATCCGACGCGAGCACCTGCATGCCCGCTGAGGCGAACACCGCGTACCGGGAGTTCTACCGAGGGCGTCGCGTGCTCGTGACGGGCGGGGTGGGGTTCATCGGCAGCAACCTCGCGCGGCAGCTCGTGGACCTGGGGGCCGAGGTGCTGCTGCTCGACGCCATGATTCCCGAGTACGGCGGCAACCTGTTCAACATCGACGGCATCCAGGATCGCGTGCGCGTCAACTTCGGCGACGTGCGCGACGGACGCGTCATGGACGCCCTCGTCCGCGACCGCGAGATCATCTTCAACCTCGCCGGGCAGGTGAGCCACATCGACAGCATGCGGGATCCGTTCACGGACCTCGACATCAACTGCCGCGCGCAGCTCTCGATGCTCGAGGCGTGCCGGAAGTTCAACCCGTCGGTGAAGGTCGTCTTCGCGGGCACGCGGCAGGTGTACGGCAAGCCCGATCGCCTGCCGGTGGACGAGACGCACCTCGTGCGGCCGATCGACGTCAACGGCGTGAACAAGGCGGCCGGCGAGTACTACCACCTGCTCTACAACAACGCCTTCGGCGTCCGCGCCTGCTCGCTCCGGCTGACCAACGTGTACGGCCCGCGCCAGTTGATCAAACACAATCGCCAGGGGTTCATCGGCTGGTTCATCCGGCTGGCCATCGAAGACCGGGAGATCCAGGTGTTCGGGGACGGCTCGCAGATGCGGGATTTCGTGTTCGTGGACGACGTGGCGGACGCGTTTCTCCGGGCGGGGGCGAACGACGCGTGCGATGGCGAGGTGTTCAACGTCGGCGGCCTCGAACCGATCGCGCACACGGACCTCGTCGCGCTGCTGCTGGACGTCGCGGGCACCGGCCGCGCACGGTACGTGCCGTGGCCGCCGGAGCAGAAACAGATCGATATCGGCAGCTTCTACTCCGACTCGTCGAAGTTCGCGGCCGCCACGGGCTGGACGCCGCAGGTCGCGCTGCGCGACGGCTTCCGGCGGACGATCGCGTTTTACCGGGCGCACCTGCCGCAGTACCTGGAGGCCGCGTGATCCCGTTTCTCGATCTGAAGCCCGGCGTGGACGCGGCGGACGTGCGCGCCGCCATCGAGCGCGTCGTGACGCGCGGCTGGTTCGTCCTCGGGCCGGAGCTCGAGGCGTTCGAGAAGGAATTCGCGGACGCGTGCCGCGCGGGGCACGCGGTCGGCGTCGGTACCGGGACCGACGCCCTGGCGCTCGCCTTGCGCGCCGCGGGCATCGGACCCGGCGACGAGGTCATCACGTCGCCGCTCTCGGCCGCCTACACGGCGCTCGCGATCATGATGGCCGGCGCGCGGCCCGTGTTCGCCGACATCGACCCCGATCGCCTGACGCTGGATCCGCGCGCGGCCGACGCCGCCGTCACCTCGCGGACGAAGGCCATCCTGCCGGTCCACCTGTACGGCCAGCCGGCGGACATGCCCGCGCTGATGCAGGTCGCCCGTCGCCACCGGCTGCTCATGATCGAGGACTGCTGCCAGGCGCACCTGGCGACGTGCGACGGCCGGCCCGTCGGGTCCTTCGGCGTGGCGGCCGCGTACAGCTTCTACCCGACGAAGAACCTCGGGGCGCTCGGTGACGGCGGCGCGCTGACGACCCACGACGCGGCGCTCGCCGCGCGCGTGCGCCGGCTGCGCAACGGCGGGCAGACCGACCGCTACCATCACGGCGAGTTCGGCGTGAATTCGCGCCTCGACGAAATCCAGGCGGCGATCCTCCGCGCGCGGCTCGCGTGGCTCCCGCGCTGGACCGAGGAACGTCGCGCGCTCGCCGCCGAGTATCGGCGCCGGCTGGCCGGCGCGCCGGTGACGGTGCCCCGAGAGCACGATCCCGGACACGTCTATCACCTGTTCCCGATCCTGAGCCCTTCCCGCGCGGCCCTGCAGGCCCATCTGAAGACCCGCGGCGTCGAGACGCTGATTCATTACCCCGTGCCGATCCCGCGGCAGCCGGCGATCGCGTCCGAGCGACCGGCGCCGTGCCCCATTGCGGATCGGGTCTGCGACGAAGTCCTCTCCGTGCCGCTGCACCCGGGCATGACGGGGCAGGCCGTCGAGGAGGTCTCGGC
>DAIUEK010000177.1:0-4911 GCA_036845165.1 Vicinamibacterales bacterium
CGCACGCGATCGGTGCCGCAGAGCCCACCACGGCGCGAGCAGCGCGAGCGCGACGAAGGGCGTCTGGGTTTCCACGACCCACCGCGGATACCGCGCCAGGTTCGGCGCGACGTGCGCGAGTGAGAACAGCACGTCGGTGCTGCCATAGCCCGAGGCGAGCGGCGAGCCGTACCGGGCCGCGTTGAGCCAGGCCATGACCGCGAGCCCCGGCAGCGACGCGAGTCCGAACCGCAGCCAGGCTCGCCTTCGCGCCTCCGGCGCTTCGGCGGGGTACACCCGTCCATCACCGAGGAGAAACACGAGCGGCAACACGATTAACGCGATATTCGGGCGCATCAGTACCGCTGCCGATGCGCAGAGCCCGGCAGCGATCTGTCCCCGATGATCGCCTCGAGCGAGAGCGACCAGCGCCGCCAGCCACAGCGCCACCGCCGGCACGTCGCTCATCGGCTGCACCGCCTGGTACAGAAAGATCGGGCTCGAGGCGAGCAGCAAGGCGGCGCACGCCCCCGTCACGCCGTCGTCCAGGCGGCGCCCCAGGACGAACGTGAGCCACACCGCGAGCGCGGCGAACAACGGGACGACCAGGAACACCGCGGTCCGATCCGCGAGACGCGCGGGGACCATCGCCAGGGCGAGTCCCGGGCCGCAGATGGGGACCGCCGCGAACGGGGTGATCCGCGACGGCACGAAGCCGGTGGGCGCGAACATGGCGGGCGTCGCGCCCGGAAGGACCCTCGACAGCGGATCCGTGAGCGCGAGCCGGCCGTGCGCGAGGGCGTCCGCCTGCAGGACGTAGCACGAAGAGTCCGACCCTCCGGCGGCGCGCGTGTTCCACGCGATCGCACACACGAGGACCGACACGGACGCCACGCACGCCACGCGGGCGGCCCGCGCGCCGGGCTTGCCAATCGCCACCGCGAGGCAGCGCGAAAACTCCGCGGAGCGCAGGAGAAGACGCGCGCCCGCGAGCGCGGCGATCGCCACGACGAGCGGGCGCATCGGATCGCGCGAGGAGAGCGAGAACGCCCCGGCGTGCCACGCAAAGCCGCCGGTCAGGACCGTGACGAGGGACCACGCGGCCGCGAGCAGTCCGGCCCCCACGAGCAGCCGCCCCGGGACCGGAGATATAGTGGCGGCGCGCCCCGGCGTCTCCATGCGTTTATCCGTCATCATTCCCGTCTACAACGAAGAGCAGACCATCCAGGAGGTCCTCGAGCGGGTCGCCGCCGTGGATCTCGGCGGGATCGAGATCGAGATCGTGATCGCGAACGACGGGTCGACCGACGGCACGCGCCGCGCAATCGACGAACGGCGCCTTCCGCCGGCCCTGCCGGTGCATGTCTACCACAGCCCCATCAACCTCGGAAAGGGCGCGGCGGTCCGGATGGGCCTCGCCTTCGCGAGCGGCGACGTGCTGCTCATCCAGGACGCCGACCTCGAGCTCGACCCTGCCGAGTACACGCAACTGCTCGCGCCCATCCTCGAAGGACGCGCGGACGTCGTCTACGGCTCCCGTTTCCTGTCGCCGACCTCGACGGTGCCGCTGAAGGCGCGGACGGCGAACCGCGTCCTCACCATCCTGACGAATGTGCTGTTCGGGGGACGCCTGACGGACATGGAGACGGCCTACAAGGTGATGCGCCGGGAGGCCCTGGAGGGGCTCCGCCTGCGATGCGTCGGGTTCGACATCGAGCCCGAGCTCACCGCCCGCCTCCTCCGCGCCGGCCGCCGCATCGTCGAGGTGCCGATTTCCTACAATCCGCGCCGGTTGGATGAAGGGAAAAAGATGCGATGGATCGATGGCGTGGACGCCATCTATACGTTGTTCAAGTGCCGCCTGACGCGCTAGCCTGATATGGCTAGTCCCGCAGCTTCACGATGTGCGGGTCCTTGCGGCCCTTGCGCAGAACGAACAACGCGCCGCCGATCGCGTCCGCCTTCGTCAGGCGCGCACGCTCATCCGCCGCGCGCACGTTGTTGACGTAAACGCCGCCGCTCTTCAGCAGCCGCATCGCCTCACTCTTGGACGGCACGAGTTTGACCGCGACGAGCATGTCGGCGATGGGCATGCCGTCGGCCGGGAGCGCGAGCTCCGTCGAAGGCGCGTCCTCGAACACCATCAGGACATCCTCGACCGTCGCGTCCGCGATGTTCTCCGCGAACAGCACGTGCGCGGCCCGCTCCGCGCGCTGGACGTGATCCTCGCCGTGCACCAGGGCGGTGACCGCCCGCGCAAGCGCGCGCTGGGCGTCCCGCCGTTCCGGGTGCTCCGCCGTCGCGCGCGCGAACGCCTCGATCGCGTCGCGGCCCAGGAACGTGAAGAACTTCAGGTAGCGGACCACGTCGCGGTCGTCCGTGTTCAACCAGAACTGATAGAAGCGGAATGGCGACGTCATCTTCGGATCGAGCCAGACCGCCCCGGCCTCCGTCTTCCCGAACTTCACGCCCGCGCTCGTCGTCACGAGCGGCAGCACGAGACCATGGCCCTTCGCGCCGCGGAGCTTGCGCAACAGATCGATGCCGGCGGTGATGTTGCCCCACTGGTCGCTGCCGCCCATCTGGAGCGTGCACGTGTAGCGGTCGAACAGCATCACGAAGTCGTACGCCTGGAGCAGCAGGTAGCTGAACTCGGTATAGGAGATCCCGTCCTCGCCCTCGAGCCGCCGCCTGACGGACTCCTTCGCGAGCATGTAGTTGACGGTGAAGTGCTTGCCGACGTCCCGCAGGAAGGACATCAGGTCCATGGGCACGAGCCAGTCGGCATTGTTCACGATCCGCGCGGGATTCCCGGGCCGGTCGAAGTCGAGAAACCGGCTCAACTGCGCGCGGATTCCGGCGACGTTCGCCTCCACCTGCTCCATGGTCTGCAGCGATCGCTCCTGCGTCTTGCCGCTGGGATCGCCGATGAGACCGGTCCCGCCGCCGACCACGCCGATCGGCGAGTGGCCGGCGCGCTGCAGGCGCGCCAGCGCCATCACGGGCAGGAGGGAGCCGACGTGCAGGCTCGAGGCGGTCGGATCGAAGCCGATGTACCCGGTGATGGGCCTGGCGGCCAACGCGTCGCGCAGCCCCTCGGTCCCGTCATAAATCATGTCGCGCCAGGTGAGCTCTTCGTATAAATCCACGCCAGCCATCGTTCGTACTATACATTTCCCACGTGAGCACGATGGTCAAGGATCTCCTTCGCGCCTCGCGCGGTCGCATCGGTGACGCGATCGGCGCGACCGTCGCCGCCTTCCCGCGGCTCGAGCCGGCCTTCGTGCGCGCCGGGCGCGCGGTCGCCGCGCATCGCCTGCTGTCCACGCTGTACTGGGCGGGCGCCGAGGGGCTGCTCGGGCGGTTGCGCGGGACGGACCGGCGCTTCCGGCGTATGCCGATGGCCGGGACACCGCTGTGGCTCGACATCACGGACGGGACCGCCCGGATGCTGTATTTCCATGGCGAGCCCTACGAACCTCAGGTCGTCGACGCTCTGGCGGCGCTGCTCCGGCCCGGGGATGTGTTCATGGACGTCGGCGCGAACATCGGGTTCTTTTCCTTGATCGCGTCGCGGCTGGTCGGCGAGGCGGGCCGCGTGATCGCGTTCGAGCCGCACCCCGGCGCGTTGGCCCGCTTTCACGATCTGATGAAGGCGAACGGGGAACCGCCCGGCGTGGAAGTCGTGGCCACGGCCGTCGGCGCCGCCGGCCGCGAGAGCGTTCAGCTGTTTCTCTCGACCGACTCGGTCCTCTCGACGCTGGATCCCGCGCAATCGCCCGCGCGCAGCCATTTCCGCTTCGACCGTTCACTCAGCGTCGGGCTGATCAGCCTGGACCAGTGGCTGGCCGATCGGCCCGAGCTCCTGGCACGCCTGAGGCTCATCAAGATCGACGTCGAGGGGGCCGAGGCACAGGTGGTCGACGGGATGCGTCAGACGCTCCGGCACAACCCGGGGGTGGCCGTCATCTGCGAGACGGATCCTGGCGGCGCGACCGACCTGACCTTGCGGCGTGAAGGCTACGCTCCCCGGCCCCTGGGCGAGCGGGCCATCGTCGGGAACTACCTCTATCAACGCGACATACCGCCGACGCCTCACCCTTGTTAAGATCAGGCGCGATGTCCGGAAAGGTCCCCGCGGCACTTTTCGATCGGCGGCGGGTGCTCAAGGGCCTGGCGGGCGTCGCGCTCGGCGCGGCGACCGGCGCCGGCGTGCACGGCTTTGTCTACGAACGTCATCATCTCGAGCTCACGCGCGCCACCTTTCCAGTATCCGGGCTGCCGGAGGCCCTTCGGGGACTGCGCATCGGCGTCCTGACGGACATTCACCGCAGCCAGATGGTCTCGCATGAGATGGTGGCCACGGCCGTCCGCATGTTGATGGCGGAGAAGCCCGACCTGATCGTGCTGGGCGGCGATTACGTGTCGTGGCGGGATCAACGCTACGTGGACCCGGCCGCGGATGCGCTCGCGCCGCTCTCGGCCCCGCACGGCGTGATCGCGATCCTCGGCAATCACGATGACGACCGCGAGATGCCGGCCGCGCTCGCGGCGAAAGGCTTTACCGTTCTGAAGGACGCGCGCACGCGTCTCGCCATCCGTGGCGAGGTGATGGATGTCGCGGGTATCCGCTATTGGACGTACAAGATCAGCGAGATCGCGCACGTCATGCGCGGGACCGTGCCGCACGCGATCCTGCTCGCGCACACGCCGAAGCGGTTGATCGAGGCGCAGCAGCTCGCGGTGCCCGCCGTCATCAGCGGCCACACCCACGGGGGACAGATCGTGCTGCCGGGGATCGGCGCCATCGCGGCGCGCGAGTTCCCCGTCATCGCGGGGATCGCGCAGCGGCAAGGGACGACGATCTTCGTCAGCCGTGGGGTCGGGACGGTCTACATCCCCATCCGCATCAACTGCCCGCCGGAAGTGGCC
>DAIUEK010000178.1:0-4910 GCA_036845165.1 Vicinamibacterales bacterium
GGGGCGCCACGCTCTTCGAGTACCTGATGCCGCTCCTGCTGATGCGGACCTATCCGGACACCCTGCTCGACGAGTCGTGCCGCATGGCGGTGCAACGGCAGATCGATTACGGCGCCAGCCGCGGCGTGCCGTGGGGGTTCTCCGAGTCCGCCTATAGCGTCGTCGATCGCCACGGCACCTATCAGTACAAGGGCTTCGGCGTGCCGGGCCTGGGACTGAAACGCGGCCTCGGGGACGAGCTGGTGGTCGCCCCCTACGCCACGGCACTGGCCGCCATGCTCGATCCGGTCCGCAGCGCCCGGAACATCCGGCGACTGGTCGACGAAGGCCTTCTCGGGGAGTACGGCTTCTTCGACGCGATCGACTATACAAAACGTGATCAGGACGAAGGGGATTTCACGGGCGGCGGACCGCAGACCGGTCCCCGCGTGGTGAAGACGTATCTGGCCCACCACGCCGGCATGACGCTCGTCGCGCTCGCCAACGCCCTGCTCGGCGATGCCATGGTGGAACGCTTTCACGCCGATCTCCGGGTGCAGGCGACCGAGCTGCTGCTCCAGGAGCGCGTGCCGCGCAGCACGCCGACGATCGAGCCGCGGCCGCTCGACGATGTGCGCGTGGCGGCGCCGCTGCCGGCCGGGCCGGTCCGGCGCTACCGTACGCCCCACACCATCTTTCCGCACGCCCAATTCCTCTCGAACGGCAACTGCGTGTCGGTCGTCACGAACGCCGGCGGCGGCAGCCTCTTCAAGGGGCCGCTTGCGATCACGCGCGCCCGGCGCGACGCCACCCTCGACCCGGGTAGCGCCTTCATCTATTTGCGCGATGCGCGAAGCGGCGCCGTCTGGTCCGCGACGTATCATCCGACGGCCCGGGAGCCGGACGACTACTTCGTCACCTTCCGGCCGGACCGGGCGACGTTCCGGCGCACTGACGATCAGATCGTGACCCACCTCGACATCGCCGTGTCCACGGAAGACGACATCGACGTCCGGCGGATTACGGTCACTAACTCCGACACCCGCATCCGGGAGATCGACGTCACGAGTTACGTCGAGATCGTGCTCGCCCCACAGGCGGCCGACCTCGCGCATCCGGCGTTCGGCAAGCTCTTCCTGGAGACGGAGTACCTGCCGGCCAGCGCCGCCCTCCTCTGCCATCGCCGGCCGCGCGACGCGCGCGAGCCCACGAACTGGGCGGTGCACGTCTTGAGTCTCGAAGGCCGCACGCAAGGGGCGATCGAGTGGGAAACCGACCGCGCCCAGTTCATCGGCCGGGGCCGGGACACCATCTCTCCGGCCGCGCTCGACGGGCGCGCGCTGTCAGGGACGACCGGCGTCGTGCTCGATCCGATTCTCAGCCTTCGCCAGCGAATCCGTCTGGTGCCCGGCGCATCCGTCCGCCTCTCCTTCGCCACCGGCGTCGCGGCGGACCGCGGGACGGCTGAAGCGCTCGCCCAGAAGTATCGCGACCCGAGCTCCGCGTCGCGCGCGTTCGCGCTGTCGTTCATCCACGCGCAGAGTGTTCTCTACCATCTCGGCATTTCCAGCGACGACGCGCTGCTGTTCGAACGACTCGCGTCGCGAGTGCTCTACGCCGACAGCTCGCTGCGCGCGCCGGCCGCGACGCTCGCGGCGAACGAGCTGGGCCAGCCGGGCCTGTGGCCGCACAGCATCTCCGGCGATCTCCCGATCCTCCTCGTCCGTGTCGTCGGCGACGACGATGTGGCGCTGGTCCGGCAGGTTCTGCAGGCGCAGGAGTATTGGCGTCTGAAAGGACTGAGCGCCGACGTCGTCATCCTCAACGAACACCCGATCGGTTACTTCGACGAGATGCACGCCCAGCTGACAGCCGTCCTCGACAACGGCCCCTGGCGGACCTGGCAGCACCGCTCCGGTGGCGCGTATCTGCTCCGCGGCGACGCGTTGACGCGGGCCGAGCGGACCCTCCTCGAGGCGGTCGCGCGCGCCATCCTGAGTGGCGATCGCGGCGACCTTCGTACGCAGCTCGATCGGCCGCATGTCTCGAGGCTCATCGACGTCCCGGCCGGCTTCGAACCGCGCCGGCATTGGATCGCCGAGGGCCGGGCGTCCGTTCCAGACACCGCGCCTGATGAACACGAACAGACCTCCGTGCCCGCGATGACGCTCATGAACGGGATGGGCGGGTTCACCGACGAAGGGCGCGCTTACGCGATCGTGCTCGAAGGGGCGCGGGAGACGCCCCTCCCATGGGCGAACGTCATCGCGAATCCGCGGTTCGGGACGATCGTGACCGCCTCGGGGGCGGCGTATACCTGGTCCGAGAACAGCCGCGAGAACCGGATCACGTCGTTCGCCAACGATCCCGTCATCGATCCCACGGCCGAAGCGCTCTTCATCCGTGACGACGATTCGGGCGACGCCTGGTCGCCGACGCCGGGACCGATGCGACGCGACCACGCAAGCGGACGGATTGTCGTGACGCACGCGCCGGGCGTCACGCGCTTCGAGCGCAGGACACGTGGCCTGCGGCACGAGCTCGACGTCTTCGTGGACACGGAGGATTCCGTCAAATTCTCGCTCCTGACGCTGACCAACGATCGTCAGGCGCCGGCGCGTGTCAGCCTGTTCGCCTACAACGACTGGGTGCTCGGTCCTCCACGCGAGGATCAGTCCCTCTACGTCGTCACCACGCGCGACGCGCAGACGGGCGGGATCCTTGCGAGGAACGCATACAACACGGAATTCGGTCATCGAGTCGCCTTCGCACATGCGAGCGAGGCGCCGGCCTCGGCGACGGCCGATCGCCTCTCGTTCATCGGACGCAACGGTTCGCTGGCCGAGCCGTTTGCGCTGTTCGCCACGGCGCTCTCGGGACAGGCCGGCGCGGGGCTGGATCCCTGCGCCGCGCTGCACGTGCAGCTCGTCCTCGCGCCGGGTGAGCGCCGGCAGGTGGTGTTCCTGCTCGGCCAGGGGACCAGTGACGACGAGGCCAGGCAGATCATCGCGCGTCATGGACGCGTCGACGCGGCGCTGGTGGCACTGGAGAAGGTCCGCGCGTTCTGGGTCCGGACCCTGGACACGGTGCGGGTGCGGACGCCGGACGACTCCTTCGATGTCCTGATGAACGGCTGGCTCGTCTACCAGGACATGAGTTGCCGGCTCTGGACCCGTTCCGCCTACTACCAGCCCGGTGGCGCCTACGGCTTCCGCGACCAGCTCCAGGACGTGCTCGCGTTGATGCTGGCGCGGCCGGATCTCGCGCGGGCGCACATCGTCCGCGCCGCCGGACGGCAGTTCCTCGAAGGCGACGTGCAGCACTGGTGGCACGAGCCGAGCGGGCGCGGGCTCCGGTCGCGGTGCTCGGACGATCTCCTCTGGCTGCCATTCGCCCTGGCGGAGTACGTCGCGACCACGGGGGACCTCAGCGTCATGGACGAGCGGGCGCCGTTCCTCGAAGCGCCGCTTCTGCCTCCGGACGTGCAGGAGCACTACTCGCAGCCGGCCGTGTCCGCGAAGGACGCCACGGTCTTCGAGCACTGCGTCCTCGCCATCGACAAGGGGTTGACCTCCGGGGCGCACGGCCTGCCGCTGTTCGGATCCGGCGACTGGAACGACGGCATGAACCGCGTCGGCGTATCAGGGCGCGGCGAAAGCGTGTGGCTTGGATTCTTCATCCATCACATCCTCAAGACCTTCAGTCCGCTGTGCCACGCGCGGGAGGATTCCGGCCGGGGCAACCGCTACGGCACCGAGGCGCGCCGTTTGGCGAGCGCGCTCGAGCAGGCGTGGGATGGCGAGTGGTATCGCCGCGGGTATTACGACGATGGGACGCCGCTCGGATCCGCGCAGAACGACGAGTGCCGGATCGACTCACTCGCGCAGTCGTGGGCGGTGCTCTCGGGCGCCGTTCCCCAGAGGTTCGCCGAACGCGCGATGGACGCGGTGCGCACGTCGCTCGTCGTCCGCGGATCGCAGATGGTCCTGCTCCTCACGCCGCCCTTCGATCGCTCGAAGCAGGACCCTGGCTACATCAAGGGATACGCGCCCGGCGTGCGCGAGAACGGGGGCCAGTACACCCACGCCGCCGTATGGATCGTCATCGCGCTGGCGCGCCTGGGAAGCGGCGACGAAGCGGCGGAGGTGTTTCACATGCTCAATCCCGTGAACCACACCCGGACGTCCTCGGACGTCGACTGCTACAAGACCGAGCCCTATGTCATCGCGGGTGACGTGTACGCCGCCCCGATGCACCGCGGGCGGGGCGGATGGAGTTGGTACACGGGCTCGGCGGGCTGGATGTACCGCGCGGGCCTCGAGAACATCCTGGGGCTGCGGCGCACCGGCGCGACGTTCGTCGTGAATCCCTGCATTCCCTCGACGTGGCACGAGTACGGGATCACGTGGCACGCATCCGGCACACGCTACGAGATCACCGTGTCGAATCCCGAGGGGCGGTGCCGCGGTGTGCTGTCGGCTGAGGTGGACGGCGTCCCGGTTGATCCGTCGGCCATCCCCCTCGCCACCGACGGCGGCGTCCGTCACGTGCGTATCGTGCTCGGAAAGAGGAAATGATGCTAGAGTGGATCCAGGGCAATGACTAACATCTTCATCGTCTTCGCGGTCGGTCTCACGGGAGCCGCCGTTGCGGCGGCGGCGTTCTGGCACCGCTCCACGCAGTCCGCCGAAAACCTGGGCAGCGTGAGTCACCAGTGGATCGCGGAACTGCGGGCCGGCGAGCCGTACGATTCGTCGCGCTGACCGTGTCCCCCGTGGGGATGAACCGCGGCAGCGGTTCTGGTAGAATGCCCTGTCTGGCCGGTGACCACTGGCCGGTGCTGTGTACCCCGCCTCGCCGGCGTAGCTCAGTTGGTAGAGCAGCTGATTCGTAATCAGCAGGTCGTCCGTTCAATCCGGATCGCCGGCTCC
>DAIUEK010000179.1:0-4832 GCA_036845165.1 Vicinamibacterales bacterium
CGGAGCTGCAGCCGGGCGCGCGCGCGCAGGAGCGGCTCCTTTTCCGTCTGGGCGATGCGGATCAGCTCGTCCTCGTCCTTGCAGGTGAAGAGCGCCGCCAACACGGCCATGCGCGACTCCTGGGGCGCCTGCCCGTAGAGCGTCCGCAGTTGCACGCGCGCGTCGGGAAGACGACCAAGTGTCACGATGGCGGTATTGCGCACGGCCGGATCCGATTCGGCTTTGACGATGTGCAAGAGCGACACATTGTCCGCCCGCTCGCCGAGCGACGACACGATCTGGCGCTTGACCCGCGGCGTAGGGGCGCTCGCGTAGACCTGCATCAATTGGGCGGTCACCCCCACGCCCTCGAAACGCCCCATCTCGCGGATGGCCGCGAGCCGGACCGGTTCCGCGCCGCGGCGCGCCACTTCGACGACGGTCGTGCGCGCGTCGGGGCGCTGCGACCGGGCGAGCACGAGGATCGCGCGCCGTGCCTCGTCAGGACTGTTGCCGTCGAGCGCGATCTCCCTCAGCAGGGGGATCACGCGCTCGCCGTGCCCTTCGAGCAGCCCGCTCAGCGCTTCGATGCGGAGGTCGGTGTCAGGCGGATACGGCGTCGGCGGCAGAAAATATTCGGATTCCGGCACGAGCGCGGCCGGCGAATCCGGAGCGAGAGGCGCCATGCGCGCCGGCATCGCGCCCGGACGCGGACGGGCGCCCGGAGCAGGGGGTGCGGGAGTCGCCGCGGGAACCGGCGGCGTCGCAGGACGCGGCGCCGGAGGCGCCGGTGGAGCGGGCGGTGCCACGACAGCCCACAGCACGTCGTCACGATTCAGACGCTGGGCGATTTCCACGCGGAGCGACCGCGCGGGGCGCACCCAGCGGCTCCTCGGAAACAGGCGTTCGAGGCGCGCGATGGTCTGGATCGCCGCGGCATGGTCGCCGGTCTCATGCTCGCTGTGGGCGAGCCAGAACAACGCCTCGTCGCGGTTCGCCTCTTTCGGGTCCGCCGCAACGACCTGCAATTCGGCGATCGCGCGTACCCACTGCTCGTCGGCGATGTAGTCCTTCGCCAGCCCGAGCCGCCTGGATTCCGACGCCGGCGCCCCCGCCTCGGCATACGGCATCACCAGGACCACGCTCGACCGCCACCCCGCCCCGCCTGCTGCCAGCCACGTCGTCTTCATTCGATCCTCAAATTCCCGCCGCGCCCGATGTGGCGACCTGCATCTTCACCACGAGATCCCGCTTCGCAATCAGTCGCTGCACGCGTTCGAGCGCATCGCGATCGGTCGTGTCGCTCATCGACACTTCGAGCAGCACGGTCTCGAGATCGCGCATGACCCGCTCGACATCCGACACGCCGCGATCGAGGGCGGCCTGCCGGTACAACCGTGTGTCGGACAGGAGCGTGCCCGCCAGCCTCCGCTCGTATTGCCAGTCCTCCGCGCGTGTCTGCCGCGGATCGCGCGTGGCGAGCCCAAGCACCACCAGCTTGGAGCGCTCGAGGTGTTCCGCGCTCCCCTCGCGCAGGGAACGATCCGCCCCCGTACTCGCCTGTTGCACCGGTGCACCGGCGGGCGCGCCGGGCGTTTTCCCGGCCAATCCGGCGGGCACGGGCGCTGCTCTGAAACGCGCCGCCATGACGACGCCGACGCCGATCGTCACGAGCGCCAGCATGGCCGCCAGCGCCAGCACCTGGCGCGCGGACCATCGACGCGATGTCCCGGCCGTGTTTTCTTTCTGCACGGACGACGCCTCGTCCATGCCCACGGCGCCGTCCAGCCGCCGCATGAACCCGGACCAGTCCCCCGCCGGCGGCGCATCGACGGCCGGCTGCGACGCCAGCGCGCGCCGGATGGCGTGCAGATCTTCGAGGCGCTGCCGGCACGGCGCGCAGCCGCGCAGGTGCGCGTCCGCGCGCGCGCGATCGAGCGGATCGAGCTCGCCGTAGAAATACAGCTCGACGTCCGCCGACTCCAGGCGCGCGCAGTCGATCATGCGCGCCCTCCCGTCGTGACGCGGGCGCTCGTCAGCGCGCCGCGCAGGCGGTGGACGGCCGCGTGGAGCTGCCGTTTCACCGTCCCTTCCGCAAGACCCAGCGCGCTGGCGATTTCCGACAATTTCAATCCTTCATAGTGCCGCATCGTGAACACCAGCCGCTGCCCAGGAGGCAGCCGCGCGATCTCGGATTCGAGGACCTTGCCGAGCTGGCCGCCGTAGGCCTGGTCCTCGGGTCCCGGCCCGTCCGCGGGCGTGTTCACCATCTGTACTTCTGCCTCTTCCGTAAACGGCGCCCAGCCGGCCGGCGATTGCCGCCGCTTATGGTCGATGCACGCGTTCATCACGATCCGGTAGAGCCAGGAGGTCAGCTGCGCGTCGTACCGGAACCGGTCGAGCGAGCGGTACACCTTGATGAACACGTCCTGCGAGATGTCCTCGGCATCGTGATGATTCCCGGCAAACTGGTAGGCCATCCGATACACCATCGCGCGATGCCGCTCGACGAGCGCATGAAACGCGGCGCCGTCACCGGCGGCCGCGCGGGCTACGAGGTCCGAATCTGCCGTCGCGCGGAAGCCGCCGTCCACTGTCAGGAATATGACGTCAAAAGGGCGCTAACAGTTGATCGGAGCTTGGAGACCGGAGGTTGGAGGCTGGTTACGGGGTTTTCCGACCTTTTCTGTGTTTTCCCGACCTCCAACCTCCATCCTCCAACCTCCTGCCGTTTATACTGGTGAGATGCCTTCGTCCCGTTCCGGCTCTTCTGAGATCGCCAACCCGCTTCGGCGCAATGTCGCCATCATCGCCCACGTCGACCACGGGAAAACCACCCTCGTGGACGGCCTGTTGCGCCAAAGCGGCACCTTCCGCAGCAACGAGCGCGTGGCCGATCGCGCCATGGACAACACCGACCTCGAGCGCGAGCGCGGGATCACGATCCTGGCCAAGAACACCGCGGTCAACAACGGCGACACTTTGATCAACATTGTCGACACGCCCGGCCACGCCGACTTCGGCGGGGAGGTCGAGCGCACGCTCTCGATGGTCGACGCGGTCATGCTGCTCGTCGACGCGTCGGAGGGCCCGCTGCCCCAGACGCGGTTCGTCCTCCGCAAGGCGCTCGAGCGGCGGCTGCCGCCGCTGGTGGTGATCAACAAGATCGACCGCCCCGACGCGCGCGTCCAGGAAGTGCTGAACGAGGTGTACGACCTGTTCATCGATTTGGACGCGACCGAGGACCAGCTGGACTTCCCCGTCATCTACGCGAGCGCGAAATTCGGCACGGCGTCGATGTCGATGGAACAGCCCGGCGAGGACTTTCGCCCGCTCTTCCAGGCGATCATCGACCACGTCCCGCCGCCGCGCGGCAGGGTGGACGCGCCGCTGCAGATCCTCGTCGCGAACCTCGATGCGAGCGACTACCTCGGGCGCATCGCGGTCGGGCGCATCTTCAACGGCAGCGTCAAGATCGGCGATCCCGTCGCGGTGTGCAGGCTCGACGGCACCTTCCACGACACGAAGGTCACGAAACTCCTCGCCTTCGACGGCTTGAAGCGCATCGACATCGAGCAGGCCGCCGCGGGGGACATCGTCTGCCTCGCGGGTCTCGAGGACATCACGATCGGCGAGACGATCGCCGACATCGAGCACCGCAAGGCGATGCCGATCATGGCGATCGACGAGCCCACCGTGTCCATGATCTTCGGCGTCAACACGTCGCCGATGTCGGGCCGGGACGGGCAGTTCGTCACGTCGCGCCAGATCAAGGACCGTCTCGACAAGGAGCTGCTCGGCAACGTGTCCATCCGGGTCGAGCCGACGGATACGCCGGAACAGATGAAAGTGCTCGGGCGCGGTGAGCTCCAGCTCTCCATCCTGATCGAGATGATGCGCCGCGAGGGCTTCGAAATGCAGGTCTCGCGCCCCGACATCGTCACCAAGGTGGTTGACGGCAAGGTGATGGAGCCGGTCGAGGATCTCGTCATCGACGTCGCGGAGGATTTCCAGGGGGTCGTGATCGCGCAGGCGGGCACGCGCCGCGGGACGATCACCAAGATGGTCAATCACGGCAGCGGCCGCGTCCGGCTCGAGTTCCGCATCCCCGCGCGCGGGCTCATCGGGTTCCGGTCCCAGTTCCTCACGGAGACGAAGGGCACCGGGATCATGAACCACATCTTCGCCGGCTGGGAGCCGTGGCACGGCGCGATCCCGGCGCGCGCGACGGGGGCGCTCGTCTCGGATCGGGCCGGCGTCACGACCGCGTATGCCATCTGGAACCTGCAGGAGCGCGGCGAGATCTTCATCGAGCCGGCGGAGAAGGTCTACGAAGGCATGATCATCGGCGAGAACGCGCGCGCGTCCGACATGGACGTCAACATCACGAAGGAAAAGAAGCAGACGAACATGCGCGCCTCGTCGGCCGACGAAGCGGTGCGCCTGATCCCGGCGCGGAAGCACGGGCTGGAGCAGGCGATCGAGTTCATCAACGACGACGAGCTCGTCGAGGTGACGCCGAAGAGCATCCGGCTGCGGAAGCGCGTTCTCGCGGCCAACATGCGGCCGAAGCGCAACGTCGAGTAGTCAGGCTTTGGACAGTCCCTTGCGGCTGTTCTGTCCGTCGAACGATCGCGTTTCAGCCGCGGCGGCTCATTCTCGCGCCGGCCGCCGTCGGCTGCCAGCGCTTGGACCGTCTGGTATGATGATGTATCATACTGCCGAGGACGCTATGCCCAAGACAAAAGTTGCCGTCACCGTGGACGCGGACCTGCTCGACCGCGTGGATGAACTGGTGGCCGCCCGGCGCTTCGCCAACCGGAGCCAGGCCGTCGAACGCGCGCTCGCCGACA
>DAIUEK010000180.1:0-1723 GCA_036845165.1 Vicinamibacterales bacterium
TCCCGTCCCGCCCGCGCGAAGGCTGGTGGGCGGTACAGGATTCGAACCTGTGACAGCCGGCGTGTAAAGCCGGTGCTCTACCACTGAGCTAACCGCCCGGCACGGCCGACCGCAGTTGCCCGAACACAGAATTATAGAACAGCAGCCGCAACAGCCGCAAGACCGGCGGATCTCACAGGTAAACCCGCGCGGCGAGCAGCGAGAGGACCGCAACGAACCCCAGGAGGGCGCGATATTCCCGATTGCGGAGCGCCCGCTCGACGCTGAAGCGGCGCGCGCCGGGCGCCGCGGTGCCGTCGCGATACGCCGGGTAGTGCCCTCCGAACTTGTCCGTCAGGTGCGCCTCCTCGGATTGGATCGCCGCGGTGATCGTCATCGCGAGGTAGCCGACGACCACGGCGGCGACCGCGACGCTGTTGGCGGCCATCGCAAACCCGGCGCCGATGATGGTCGAGCCGACGTAGAGAGGATGGCGGGTGAGCGCGTACGGACCGGTGTTTGTGACTTCCCTGCCCTTTTCCAGGTGCCCGGCGGCCCAGATCCGCAGCGCTTCACCGATCGCGCCGACCACCGCGCCGACCGCGAGCGACCGCGGCGTGGGAGTCGCAAGCCAGAACGCCGCCACGCCGAGGATGTAGCCGAGCGGCACCCGCCACCGCGCAAGCGCGACGACCAGGCGAGGACGCGACGCCAACGGCCGGCGCACCGGATCAGCCACGAGGTCCCCGCGTCGCAAGGCGGCGCTGCACCGCCGCGCAGACTTCCGCCGCCGTCACTTCGCCCAGGCACCAGGACGACTCGTGGCAGCGGCGGTCGTACTGGCACCCGCACGCCCCGTACCTCGACACCACCTCGTCCTCCGCCGCGTAGGGACCGTTCCTGGCCGGATCCGTCGGACCGAAGAGGCTGACGGTCGGCGTGCCCACGGCGGTCGCAATGTGCAGCGGACCGGTGTCGCCCGAGACGACGAGCGCGGACGCGCGCGCGATCGCCACCAGATCCGCGATTCCCGTCGCCGGGGCCGCAATCGCGGTGTTCGACGAGGCGGCAATGACGGTATCCGCGAGCTGTTCTTCACCCGGGCCCCACAGGACGACCGGGGTCAACCCGCACGCGTCGCGCAGGAACGACGCCAGCTCGCCGAAACGCTCGGGCGGCCACCGCTTGTTCGGCCACGCGGCCCCCGCGTTGAGCAGCGCGAACGGGCGGTCCGCCGGGATGCGCTGGCGCAGCTGCTCGAGCGCCGGCGACGCCACGTCCGCCAGCGGGAACCGGATCTCGTCGTCCTCCACGCCGACCGCGCGGAGCAGGCGCAGATTCTTCGCGATCACGTGCCCCCCTTCCGCCTCGTGGGCGTCGGAATAGAAGGGGCGCGCGGTCTTCTCGCGCAGGTGCCAGATCGAAAACCCGACGACGCGCGCCGCGCCGGAGCCGCGCGCGAGGACCGCCGACTTCAGGAGTCCCTGCAGATCGATCGCGATGTCGTAGGACGTCCGGCGCAGGGCGCGGAGCACGGTGGTCCACCCGGCCAGGGTGGGGCTGTCGAGCGTGACGGTGCGATCGATCGCGGTCACCAGATCGACGATGTCGCGATGCTTCGCCTCGACGAGCCAGTCGATCCCGGCTTCGGGAAAGGCCTTGCGCAAGGCGGCGGCCGCCGGCACCGCATGGACGACGTCCCCGAGCGCCCCGAGGCGGACGATCAGGATGTTCATCGTTTGAC
>DAIUEK010000180.1:1823-4824 GCA_036845165.1 Vicinamibacterales bacterium
GCGCACGGTGTCGCGCTCGGGCACGGTCTCGACGGTGTAGTCGGTCCCCTTGCAGTGCACGTCGGGCCGTAGCTCGAGCAACAGCGGCGTGACAGTGGGCTCCGGGAAGATGACGACGTAGTCGACGCCCCGCAGCGCGGCGACGAGCTCGGCGCGATCCGACTCGGACAGGATGGGGCGCCCGGCCCCTTTCAGCGCGGCGACCGTCCGATCGTCGTTGATCGCGACGACGAGGCGATCGGCCTCGCGCGAGGCGGCCTGGAGATATCGCACGTGGCCGACGTGGACCAGGTCGAAGCAGCCGTTCGCGAACGCGATGGTACGTCCCGCCGCGCGGTCCGCCTGGACCGCGGTCCGCAAGGCATCTCGGGATAGGAGGCGCCCCACGCTAATTCGCCGGGCCCTCGGCGGCTCGGCCGATGGCGCCGCCGCTGATTGCGTAGCGCAGCTCGCTGGCGCTGACCGTGGCGGTCCCGCGCTTCATCACGACGAGCCCTCCGGCATGATTCGCGAGGCGCGCGGCGTCTTCGAACGACGCCCCGGCCGCGAGCGCCAGCGTCATCGTCGCGATCACGGTGTCCCCCGCGCCGGTGACGTCGGCGATCTGATCGGAACCGACGATCGGGATGTGGACGGTGGGGCGGTCTGCCTGGAAGAGCGCCATGCCGCGGCTGCCGCGCGTAATCAGGACGGCGCCTGCCCGCGTGCGGCGCAGCACCTCGCGGCCGGCGCGTTCCAGCGCGCGCGCGTTGTCGCCGATCGTGATCCCGAGCGCCTGCTCGACCTCGGACTCGTTGGGTGTGCAGGCGGTCATGCCCCGGAACTTCAGCAGGTTGTAGCGCGAGTCGACGAGGATCGGTCGCGCGCGGCGCGTGGCGTTCCCCTTTCCTGGCCCGAGCGCAGTCGAGGGCAGGCGGAAGATCCGGCCGGCTTCAGCGACGAGCTTCGGCGTGACCAGGCCCGTGCCGTAGTCGGAGACGAGCAGCGCGTCGCAGCCGCGCACGGCCCGCAGCACGCGCGAGGCGAACGCCTGGCGCGCCGCGTCGTCCGCCTCGCCCTTGGCGGCGCGATCGATGCGAACCACCTGCTGCTTGGCGGAATGAATCCCGCCGGCGAGGATGCGGGTTTTCGTCGGCGTCCGGTACCCGGCGGGACGGACGACGGCGCCGACGTCGATGCGCCGTTTCTTGAGCGTCGCGAGGAGCCGGCGCCCCACCTCGTCGCGTCCCGCAAGCCCGGCCAGGCGGGCGAGGCCGCCGAGCGCCGCGACGTTCCCCGCGGCATTGCCCGCGCCGCCGGGGACGATGTCGGTGGAGTCGTAGTTGAGAATCAGGACCGGCGCTTCGCGCGAGACGCGCGCGATCTCGCCATAGATGAACTCGTCGGCGATGAGATCGCCGATGACCGCGACGCGGCGCCCCGCGAGCGCATCGACGAGCGCGAGCAGGCGCGCCCCTTCGCCCGGGCCCGTCATGCCTGTTGCAGAATCCACGCGGCAGCCTCCATCAGGTTGTCCACGATTGCGTCCGGCACCGTGCCCGCGTGGGGAGCGGCTTCGTCCTTCCAGCCGAGGCCCGTGCGAACGAGCACGCCCCGGGCGCCGACGGCATGCCCCGCGGCGAGGTCGTGCCAGCGGTCGCCCACGACGAACGAACGCTCGAGATCGATCTCCATGTCCACGGCGGCGCGCCGCAGCAACCCGGGCTGCGGCTTGCGGCAATCACACGCCTTGCGGTACTCCTCCAGGACGCCGTCGGGATAGTGGGGGCAATAGTAAAAGGCGTCGATCTTCGCCCCCCCCGCCTCGAGGCGATCGGCGATGTGCCGATGCGCCTCAGCGACGAACGACTCGCGGACGATGCCCCGGGCGATGCCCGCCTGGTTGGTGATGACGACGACCGCGAACCCGGCGCGATTCAGCACGCGGACCGCGTCGACGGTGAACGGGAAGAACACCATCCGCTCGAGCCGGTCGAGGTAGCCGGCCTCTTCGATGAGGGTCCCGTCACGATCCACGAACACGGCGCGCTTCATTTCAGGTGGCCGGTGACTGAGTGCAGCACGGCGTCCACTTCAATCCTTTTCATGCAGCGGTGATCGATCGGGCACTCGCGCAGCAGGCAGGGCCTGCAGAAGACGTCCCGCACGAGGACGTCCGCGTCGCCGGCCGGCGCGGTCACCCGTTCGTCGGTCGGCCCGAACATCGCGGTCAGCGGCACGCCGAGCGCGGCGGCGATGTGCATGGCGCCCGAGTCGTTGGACACGAAGGCCGCGCACCGCGCCACGACCCCCACGAGCTGTCGCAGCGTCGTGCGGCCGATCAGGTTCACCACGCGCGTGCCCGAGGGCAGCGACGATTCTATCGCACGCCCCGTGTCCCGGTCCGCGCCGACGCCGACCAGCACGGCGGCCGCGCCGCGACGGGCGAGCGCCGCGATCACCTCTGCGACCCGATCGGGCGGCCACCGCTTCGCGCTGCCGTAGGCCGCCCCGGGCGCAAACCCCACGATCGTGTCTCCCGGGGCCAGCCCCGCGGCCGCGAGGAGCGACGCGGCCTGTTCGACGGTGACCGGCTGGGGATCGATGCGCGGCCGGGTGTCGGGCGCGTCCATGCCGAGGCCGCGCGCAAGCTCGAGGTAGTACTGGATCTGGTGCACGCGCGTCTTCGGGCGCGGCACGCCGCGCGTCAGGAGCCAGCCGCGGCCGGAGGCGCGGTAGCCCCACCGCTCGGGCGCGCCGCTCCGGCGCGCGAGCCACGCGCTGCCGAACGAGTTCGGCAGGAGCAGGATTCCGTCGGCGTGCGCGTCCCGCAGCTGCGACCGCTCGCGCGCGGGATCGATCGCGATGATTCCGTCGGGGCCCGCCGGCGTGCGCTCCTCGAACAGCGGCGCCACCGACGAAGCGGCCGCCACGATGATCGTGCGCCCCTCGAACGCCCGGCGCACGGCTTCCATCGCCGGCAGCGCCATCACGGCGTCCCCCAGCCAGTTCGGCGCGCGGA
>DAIUEK010000181.1:0-4824 GCA_036845165.1 Vicinamibacterales bacterium
GCTTCAGCTCGTCGTAACGTCCGCGTTTCATGTTCTCTGTGGCCGCCTGTTGACCGCTCATGTGAGTCCGTCCTTTCCGTCTCGCTGACTCCCCTACGTCGAGTCGGGAGCCCTTATGCAATCGATTTGCCATTTATAAAGCCCTGCAGTTTAGCTTATTACCGTAGAGGCTGGCAAGCCCCTGCCCACTTATCGTCGTTTTAGACGCCGGAAGGCGGTAGTTCGGTTCTCCCCGGGCGTCCAAAAAAGGGGACGTGCGGGTGCGGCGTCCGCGGCCGAGGTGTGCCGTTGACGCCACAGTGGCAGGCTTTTGACCTTAGGCCTTGGACGTTTGGGAAGAGCAAAGACCTAAGCCGTCTAAAGCCCAAAGCCCAAAGCCTACTGTAGGAATTTCGTGCCGATCGAGGCGTTCGGGAGGATTCCGCGGTCCACTAGGCGCTGCCCGTCGCGGGGACTGCCCGTTCGGAGCCACTTCTCGTACAGGCGTAATACGTCCAGACTGGAGGTGCTGCCGGCCTGTTCGCTGACGTCCGACAGGACGTCCGTAAAGGGGACGAAATTCCGGGACAGCTCCGAGAAGACCTCGCCGAAGGCAGGCTCGTCGCGCCGGCCGAGCGACCCGTACGCGTACTCCCCCATCGAGACGTAGTAATCGACGTCACACGACCGCCGGCGGAGGCTGTCGGAGAAAAATCCCGACATGAACAGGGAAAAGTCCCCGAGGTTCCGGAGGCGCGCCCGTTGCTCGACGCCGGCGCTGTCCAGCGCCCGACCGAGACGGATCGCAAGGGCCTCGCGGGAGTCATCGTTGAAGGGGATGCGCTGGTCGGGCCGCACGAAGCGGCACAGGAGATCGACCAGGTAATATGACGTGAGGGCGTGCGCGCGGATGCGCTGGCGCGACAGCGCCGCCTCGACGAGCTCTCTGAAGTACGCGGCTGGCGTGTGATCCACCGTTTACCTCTCGATTTCGCGGGATTATACGACAATGATCCGAGAATGACGCTCAGGTGCGCGCTGTGTGGGGCGCGGAAGGCCAAACGCGCGTGCCCGGGCGTCGCGCGGGACATCTGCCCGGCGTGCTGCGGCACGAAGCGGCTCGTCGAGATCACGTGTCCGCCGGAGTGTCCGTACCTGTCGGCCGCCCGGACGCATCCCGCCGCGGTGGTGCAGCGTCAGCAGGATCGGGATCTCCGGTTCCTGCTCCCTCGAATCCGCGATCTGTCGGAAGCGCAGTATCGCGTGTTCCTCTTTGTGCAGGCCGTCGTGCTCCAGCATGCCCGGCAGGCGGTGCCGGCTCCGCTCGACGCGGATGTGGCGGATGCCGCGGCGACGGTGGCGGCGACACTGGAGACGGCCGGCAAGGGCATCATCTACGCGCATCACGCGACGACCGTCCCGGCCGAGCGGCTCGCCGCGGAGATCACCCGCGCGGTCGCGGACCTGGCCCGGCGCGCCGGGGCGGACGCCGGCCGGGTGGAACGGGACACGGCCATGGCGCTCAGGCGGCTCGAGGGGGTGGCGCGGGACGCCCAAGCCGAGGTCCCCGACCAGTCGCAAGGGGGCCCGGCCTCCTCGTGGATCGCGCTCGCCACCCGCGTCACCTCCGCCGCGGCCGCCGCGCAGACCCCTGAGCCAGAGGCGGACAAGCCCAGGATCGTGTTATAATTAGCGTTTCTGCCTGTCCTGGAGCTGGAATCATGGCGAAGCGCTGCGAAGTCTGTAACAAGGGTCCGGTCGTCGGCCGCAACATCAGCCACGCGCACAACGTAACGCCCCGGCGGTTCGAACCGAACCTGCAGCGGGTCCGTGCGATGGTCAACGGCGGCGTCAAGCGCATGCGCGTCTGCACGCGCTGCCTGCGCTCCGGCAAGGTCGTCAAGGCCGCATAGGCTGCCCGCATGCGCCAGGCGGTCTCCACCCCCACAGCCCCGGCGGCCATCGGGCCGTACTCGCAGGCCATCAAGACCGGCACCCTGCTGTTCCTCTCCGGCCAGATCCCGATCGATCCCGCCACCGGCAACCTCGTCGAGGGAGGGATCGAGGCGCAAACGCGCCAGGTGTTCAAGAACATCGGGGAGATCCTGAAGGCCGGGGGCGCCTCGTTCGACGCCGTCGTCAGCGCCACGGTCTACCTGATCGACATGAACGACTTCACGAAGGTGAACGAGATTTACGCCACGTACTTCTCGTCGCCAGCGCCGGCACGGGCCACGGTGCAGGTCGCGAGGCTCCCCAAAGACTGCCGCGTCGAAATCCAGGTCACTGCGTCCTTCTAGAGTTTTCTTACTGATCTCTGCGCCTTCCCCACTCGCGTTTCTGGTCCGCGACAGATCTGCTCCCGGATTCGCGATTCGCGATCAGCGATCAGCGATCAGCTGCGGAACACGCGCGTTCATGCCGCTCTGGAGGTCCGGGGAGCCGCGCGGCGCGCGGCCGATCCGGCGCGGATAGAACAACCCGCTGCACGTGCCGTCGCTGCAGTCCAGGTCGAACGTGAACATGCCGCCGCCTTCGACGAAGAACGGGCGCCGCTCGGAAAAGAACGTCTCGAAGCCGCTCAGGTTCACGACGGCCGGATCCGCTTCGACCTGGCCGAAGTCCGGATTCACCGTCGCCGTCAGCGTGATGCCGGGCTTGACGGCATACTTCAGGTCCGCGCCGACGGTCGCTTTCTCATCGTGCGACGACACCAGCGGATTCCCGGGCTCCAGCGGCTGCGTGTTCATCTGGCCGACGACGTAGGGGACGAGCTCGAGGCGCCTGGGCGTCTGGTTCAACGTCAGGTTCGTGAGATCGCCGAACGAGGAGACATACTCGTTCGCGCTCCGCGAGAGGAGCGGCCAGGTGTCGGTCTCGTTCAGCCGCCCGATCTGCCGCACGACCGCGAACCCGAACGTGGCGTGCTCCGACGGACGGAAGCGCAGCTGCGAGAACGGAATCCGGAACTCGGCGCGCCAGCCGTCGGTGTCGCGCGACACCGCGACGTCCCAGACCGCATCCCACCCCATGTCCTGGCTGCCGTCGTTGAACCAGTAGCCGTCCACTTTCACCCCCGCGGGATTGACGGCGAACTCGAACGCGGAGCGGCGATCGTGGAACGAGTCGACGATCACCCTGATCCAGTCCGACGGTGAGTCGCTGTCGCGCCGCGTGCGCAGACCGACGAGACGCTCCGGCTCGGGGCCATATGCGCGGACGGCCACGTAGAGGTTCGAGGCGTCGTACACCACCTTCACGTCGGTGCCGTACGTCGGCGCGCCGCCGTCCTTGGGCTCGCGCTGGTGAAAATCGCTGACCGCCGGCACATGGTCCCAGATCGCCTCGTTGAACTCGCCATCGAGCTTGATGGCGGTGGCCACGGGGATGGCGGTCGCGGGCCGGGTGGCGGTCCTGGTGGATACCGTCACGGCCGCGGACGGGACAACGAACACCAGCGAGGTTTTCAGCATCAGGCGAAGTGTTAGACGGGTGGAAAATTGCGGAGGTTTGCACATTCATCACATCTGTCATCCCAGACGGAAAAGTGGTGAAGGTGTGCCGGAATGGAACAACCTCGAAGGTGTCGAAGGGTGAAATCTCCCGGGCTTCTCTCGGAAAAGACTCGTTCGGCTCAGCCGGTCTGATTCTTGCGACAGAGGAGCGCGTGATCTGGTTCTACGAGCGCAAGGGAGAGCACCTGCGGTGCGAGATTCGTCAGCAGATCGAGGGGGATCGATTCGCCCTCGTGGTGACGCTGCCGGACGGCACCGAGCGGACCGAGATCTTCGAGGACTCCGGCGCCCTGAATCGCCGGTCGGTGGAGCTCGAAAAGATGTTGCAGACGAAGGGCTGGAACGGCCCTTACGCGCGGGACATCTGATTCAGTTTCCGGTTACCAGTTGCCGGTAACCAGCTCGTTCTGAGTCTGGTAACTGGCTACAGGTAACTGGCTGCTGTAAATAGCGTCAGCGCGAAGCGCGCCTCGTCGTCGATCCACTGCTCGGCCGTCACGAAGCCCGCATGCATCCCCATCTCGTCGATCTGTGATGGCTCGTACTTGTACGAGCTCTCCGTCCAGATTCGTTCGCCCCGCGCGAACGCCACCGGCACGCCGCCGATCGTCACGCGCTGATCGGCGCGGCTCTCGAGGTGCATTTCGACGCGGCGGAGCGCGGGGTTCCATACCGCGACGTGCGCAAACGCGTCGAGATCGAACGCGCCACCGAGCTCGCGGTTGATCCGGACGAGCAGGTTGCGGTTGAACGCCGCCGTCACCCCGAGCGGATCGTCGTACGCGAGCTGCAGGTCGCGCTCGGGTTTCACGAGGTCCGCGCCGAGCAGCAGCGCGTCACCCGGGGCGAGGGCGCCGCGGATGGCGCAGCACAACTCGTGCGCGGCCGGCATGTCGAAGTTCCCGATGTTCGATCCCAGGAGCAGGACGAGCATCGGATCCTGGCCGTCCCGCCCCTCGGCGGCGTGGCGCAGGCCGACTTCGTACGTCTCGCGATGACCGACGACGGAGATGTGGCGGAGACGGCCGAGCGTCCGCTCGGATTGTTCGAGCGCCTGCGACGAGATGTCGATGAGGTGCACGCGCGCGTGCCGGTCCGAGGCTCGGAGCGCTTCCGCGAGAATCACAATCTTCTCGCCGCTGCCGCACCCGAGCTCCACGACGAGCGGCACCGTCTCTTGGTCCGGGCAGAGGCGCGCGACGATCTCGGACGCGTGCTGCTCGAGGAGGCCCGCCTCGGCGCGCGTGATGCGGTACCAGGGCAGGCGGCAGATGGATTCGAACAGGCTCGAGCCGAGCGCGTCGTAGAGATACTTCGACTGGAGCTGCTT
>DAIUEK010000182.1:0-1755 GCA_036845165.1 Vicinamibacterales bacterium
GTCCTGCAGCACGATCGCCGCGGCCTCCTGGGCGACGTCGGTGCCGCGCCGGCCCATCGCCACGCCGATGTCCGCCTTCCGCAACGCGGGCGCGTCGTTGACGCCGTCACCGAGCATGGCGACGATCTGGCCGCCACGCTGCAGGGCGCCGACGATGGCCAGCTTGTCTTCCGGCGTGATGCGGCTGAACGCCCCGGTACGGGGCAGCCGCTCGGCGAGGCCGGACGCGGTCAGCGCGTGCAGCTCGCGGCCGTCCATGGCACCATCGCCGGCCGCCAGCAGGCCGAGATCCCGGCCGACGGCCTCCGCGGTGAGCCGCTGGTCGCCGGTGAGCATGATGGTGCGCAGCCCGGCGCGGCGGAGGCGCGCCACCGCGTCCCTGACGCCCGGCGCGGGCGGGTCCATCATCCCGACGAACCCCGCGAACTCGAGATCCGTCAACGCCGGCTCCGTGGTCCGGGCCACCTGTCCGGAGGCCAGCGCGATCACGCGCAGGCCCCCGGCCGCCATCGTCCGGTTCATCTCGAGCAGGTCGCCGTGGTCTCCACCGCGGCACATGTCGAGGACGCGATGCGGCGCCCCTTTGACGTAGGCGACGAACTGGCCGCGCTGCGCGTGGAACGACGCCATGAACTTGCGGTCGCTCGAGAACGGGATCAGGGCCGCCGGCTCGACGACGAGCGGCCCGGTATCGAGGCCGGCGTCCCGGGCCGCGCGCAGCATGGCGGCGTCCACGGGGTCCTGTGATGGCGCGCCGCGATCCCCGTCGCCGGCGTCCGCCTGGGGGCGGCTGGCGAGCGCGGCGATCTCGAGCGCACGGAGCAGCCGCGAATCGCGGCCGGCAGCAGGGGCATCGTCGGGCGCGACGCCGAACTCCGTGCCCTGTGTCCAGACGCGCACGACGCGCATGTCGCCGGATGTGAGTGTGCGCGTCTTGTCCGTGCAGACGACCGTCGCGGCGCCGAGCGCCTCGACGGCGGGCAGGCGGCGCACCAGCGCGTGCCGCCGCGCCATCCGGTGCAACCCGATCGCCAGCGCGATGGTCACGACCGCGGGGAGCCCCTCCGGGACCGCGGCAACCGCCAGCGCGATCCCCGTTTCGATCATGACGCTCCACGGCTGCCCTTGCACGGCGCCCAGAACCACGACCAGCCCGGCGGCGCCGAGCGTCAGCCACACGAGGCGGTGTCCCAGCGCATCCAGGCGCCGCTCCAGCGGCGTGGTCTCCTCGCGGACGGCCCGCGTGAGCACGCCAATCCTGCCGACCTCGGTCGTGTCGGCGGTCGCGGTGACGAGCACCCTCGCCGTCCCGGCGGCCACCACCGTACCCTGGTAGACCATATTCTCGCGGTCGGCGAGTGGGGTGTCCTCACCGAGGCGCGCCTCGCCGCGCTTGCTCACGGGCAGCGATTCTCCGGTCAGCGCGGCTTCGTCTGTCCGCAGGTCCGTCTCGCTCAGCACGCGGCCGTCGGCGGGCACCGCCTGGCCCGCGTTCAACTCGACGACGTCACCGGGCACCAGGACGGCCGCGTCGACCGCGCGCAGGTGTCCATCTCGGACGACCAGCGCACGCGACGCCTGGAGGGTGAGCAGCCCCTCCATCGCCCGCCGGGCGCGGAGCTCGATGGCGAAGCCGAGCCCGGCGTTGAGCGCGATGACGATCGCAATCGCCACGGCATCGGCGTAGTCGCGCAGGACGAGTGACAGGCCCATCGCCGCGATCAACAGCAGGACGACCACGCTGTTGAACTGCGT
>DAIUEK010000182.1:1855-3415 GCA_036845165.1 Vicinamibacterales bacterium
GGGAGACGCTTGCCGGCGAGTGGCGAGGCGACTACCGGATGACCGGGCACGACCGCCACGGCATCATCGCGTTCAGGCTGAAGGCGCTGGAGCAGGAGGCCACGGGCGACGTCCTGATGATCTCCGACAGGTTCGCCTGGCCGTATAGCGCGTTTCCGTCGAAGGGCAAGCCGCCGCGCCGCGAGTACGACACGGAGTCGCAGCTCCTGAGTATCCGCTTCGTCAGCGCGGACCGCGACAGGATTCGGGGCACCATGGATCCGTACTGGGATCCGGATCGCGACTGCCTGGCGTCGACGTCGTTTCTCGGGTCGGTCGATGGCGATGTGATCCGCGGAACGTTCAGCTCCGTCTGCGAGGACGGAATCCGTACGCTGCGGGGCCGCTGGCGGGTCGAACGCCGGCGCCCGAGCACGCGGCGGTGACGCCTCGCACACGATTCCCCCGCCAGGCGCCCGCTAGGCGGGCACGGCGATGGGCGACATCCGCGTGACGCCCTCGTCGGTCGGCGACTCGGGCGCCGTGTCTCCCGCATCCTTCGGCGCCGGTTCGGTCAGCCCGCAGCGGGCGATGCGGTCGCCAAGCGTCGAGCGCTTGATGCTGAGCAGTTCGGCGGCTTTGGACTTATTGCCGTCACTCACCTTCAGCGCCCACGTAATCAGGTTCGACTCCACGGCCCGGAGCCGATCGTCGAGCGAGATCGATGGCGCGTCCGCCGGGAACGCGAGCTCGGCGGCCGCCGACCCCGGCGCCTGATCCGACGCTCCGAAGAGGACGCCGGCCGAAAGGCAGCCGGTCCGGACGGTTCCGCAGGTGCACGTCTGCACGATGCGCTCGCAGGCATTCTCGAGCTCGCGGACGTTGCCCGGCCAGCGGTAGCGCAAGAACGCATAGCGGACCGCGGGAGAGACGGCCGGCAGGTCGATCCCACGCGCGCCGGCGAACTTCTTGAAGAAGAAATCCGTGAGCACCGGGATGTCTTCGCGCCGGTCGCGCAGCGGCGGCAGCACGATGGGCAGCACGTTCAACCGGTAGTACAAGTCCTCGCGGAAATTGCCTTCCGCGACCATCTGTTTCAGGTCGCGCTTCGAGCCCGTGATCACCCGGACGTTCACATTGATGGACCGCGTCCCGCCGACGCGCTCGACCGTGCGGTTCTGAATGGCACGCAGCAGCTTCACCTGCATCGAGAGCGGCACGTCGTCGATGTCGTCGAGAAAGAGCGTGCCCCCCTGAGCCATCTCGAAGCGTCCCGGCTTGTCCTTGATGGCCCCGGTGAACGCGCCGCGCTCGTGGCCGAACAGCTCCGTCTCGATCAGGTTTTCGGAAAAGAGGGCGCAGCTCACGGCGACAAACGGCTGGTAGCGCCGGCTGCTCGAGTGGTGCAGCAGGTTGGCGAAGACTTCCTTGCCCGTGCCGCTTTCGCCCGTGATGATGACGCTGCTGTCGCTCCGGCTGACGACCTTGACGAAATCGAAGATCGCCCGCATGCGCGCGCTGTGGCCGACGACGATGTTATCGGGAGAGAACGGTCCTGGTGCTCGCATGATCAACCTTTAT
>DAIUEK010000182.1:3515-4819 GCA_036845165.1 Vicinamibacterales bacterium
ACTTGGCACTTACCCTAGACGACGACCAGCTCCTCGAAGTCCTTGATCTCCTCCCGCAGCGCCATCTCAACGCCCATGTAGAGCGTCATGTGCGCGCTGGGACAGCCAGCGCACATGCCGGTCAAACGGACGTGCGCGCTGTTGCCGTGCAGATCCACCAGCTCGATGTCACCGCCGTCCGCCTGCATCATCGGACGGATGCGCCCGAGGACCGATTCAACCTGTTCGCGAGAAACCATGTTTGGATGCTCCTGCCGGAAATCCGTAAGGCAACAGGTGTGCCGGGCGCTGCGTATCGGATTTGCTGGGAAATTCAGCGTTTTTGGGAGGGGCACGACGATTGCCCGTAGACACCGAGGGGAATTTCGCCTGCGGGTGCGGGGAATTCCCCGCCGGGACGCCGTCGCCGAAGTTCGCCGCATGACGGCGCGGGGCCACCAAGAACCCCTGCACACGTCTCCTACCCGACAGCCGCCGGGATCGAGGTTCCGTCGCGGGCAATCAGGCCGTGATCGTCAGAACAGGGTCGGTAAATTGTGTCGGGTACTGGTGAAGGGACGCCGGCGCGGGTCCGCCCAGCACGCGGCCGTTGATGTCAAAGGTCGAGCCGTGACACGGGCACACATAGGTCTGATTACTGAATCCGGCGATGGTGCACGTCTGGTGGGTGCAAATCGCGCTCAACGCCACAAACGTGGTCGGAGCCGTGTGCCCGACGAGAAAATCGCCGGTCGACGTCAGCACGAGCGCGGCACTGCCCACCGCGGAGAGCGGGGAGCCCGAGCCGATCGTGACGGTGACTCCGCCGCTGACCCGTGTTCCGGTCACCGTCGGCAGCGCCGCCACATTGGTCGGCGACGTTGCACTACCGCCACACCCTTCGAGCATCATCCCGAGGGCGCCGCCGCAGACCGCAAGGGTCGCCTGGCTACAGAATTTCCGACGCGTCTGATCTTCACCTGTCCACTGTTTCATCTGGTCAACCCCTGGTCCTGATTGTGTTAGGCGCCGCAGTGCAACAGCTGTACCTGAAGGGCTTGCGAGGAGCATTACATCGAGCGCGCGGTCGGCCGATCGACCTCCCACGACCGACAATCAAGGCTATACAGCCTGATCGCGATCGGCTGCGACGATGGAGCGCACGCGTGAATCGGGATACATGCCTTCCATGCGAGAGGACACCGCTATCCTCACGAGAGGACACTGAGGGCGTCCGAGACCACTACGTTATATAGTCACTACTGTGGCAGCGTTGTTGCTGGACCCGGCTGGGTGTGCCAGAACTCGATCCAAACGTTCTCGTG
>DAIUEK010000183.1:0-4817 GCA_036845165.1 Vicinamibacterales bacterium
AGCTCACGGACGCACCTGAGGAAGCTGCCCACGACGGGCCCGCGCGTGCTGCAGGGCCCGGGCGAGAACGCCGGCGCGGTCGATATCGGCGACGGACTCGCGGCGGTCTTCAAGATCGAGTCGCACAACCACCCGTCGTTCATCGAGCCCTACCAGGGCGCCGCCACCGGCGTCGGCGGGATCATTCGCGACATTTTTACCATGGGCGCGCGGCCGATCGCGCTGCTGAACGCGCTGCGGTTCGGTCCGCTCGACGGACCGGACGGCCCGCGCACCCGGCGGATCATGGCAGGGGTCGTCAGGGGCATCGCCGGGTACGGCAACAGCATCGGGATCGCGACCGTCGGCGGCGAGATCGTGTTCGAGGAGCCCTACGCGGGCAATCCCCTCGTGAACGTGCTCTGCCTCGGCATCGTCGAGGCGGACGCGCTCGTGAAGGGCCACGCGTCCGGCGCCGGGAACCCGGTCTACTACGTCGGCGCGAAGACCGGCCGCGACGGCATCCACGGCGCGACGATGGCCTCCGCGGAGTTCGACGACACGTCCGCGGAGAAGCGGCCGGCGGTGCAGGTCGGCGATCCGTTCATGGAGAAGCTGCTGCTCGAGGCGTGCCTCGAGTTGATGGCGACCGACGCGCTCATCGGCGTGCAGGACATGGGCGCGGCGGGTCTCACGTGCTCGACGTGCGAGATGGGATCGCGCGGAGGCGCGGGGATCGAGATCGATGTCATGCACGTCCCGCAGCGCGAGACCGGCATGACGCCGTACGAGATCATGCTGTCCGAGTCGCAGGAGCGCATGCTGCTCGTCGTGAAGAAGGGGCGCGAGGCGGACGTCGAGGCGATCTTCGAGAAGTGGGATCTGCACGCGGCGCACATCGGCGAGGTCACCACCGATGGGCGGATGCGCGTGAAGGATCGCGGCAGGGTGGTCGCGGACATTCCCAACACGGCGCTCGTCGACGACGCGCCCGTCTACGACCGCCCGACGAAGCGTCCCGACTACCTCGACGACGCGCGGAGGCTGGATCTGTCGTCGCTGCCGCCGGTCGCGCCGCAGGAGGCGCTGCTGCGCCTGCTGGCGTCGCCGACGATCGCGAGCAAGCGGTGGGCGTACCGGCAGTACGACACGATGGTGCGGACGAATACGATCGCCGCCGCCGGCCTGAGCGCGGGCGTCGTCCGCGTCAAGGGCACCAGCCGCGCGCTGGCGATCGCGACGGACGGCAACGGCCGGTACTGTTACCTCAATCCGCGCCGCGGCGCGATGCTCGCGCTCGCGGAGGCGGCCAGAAACGTCGCGTGCGCCGGCGGCGTGCCGATCGGCGCCACCAACTGCCTGAACTTCGGGAACCCCGAGCGGCCGGAGATCATGTGGCAGCTCGTCGAGGCGGTTGAAGGGCTGGCCGAGGCCTGCCGCGCCCTCGAGATCCCGATCACCGGCGGCAACGTGAGCCTGTACAACGAGACCGACGGGCGCGCGATTTACCCGACGCCGATCATCGGCGTCGTGGGCCTGATCGAGGACGCCTCGCGCGTGTTGACGCGCGCGTTCCAGGCGGGCGGCGACGCCGTCATCCTCCTGGGCGACGATCGCGGCGAACTGGGTGGCAGCGAATACCTCAAGACGATCCACGGCCTGGTGCGTGGCGAGGCGCCGGCGCTCGATCTGCCGCGCGAGCGGGCGCTCCTGACGCTCGTGACGGGCGCCGCGGCGGCCGGGCTCCTGCGCTCCGCGCACGACTGCTCCGACGGCGGCATCGCGGTCACGCTGGCGGAATCCTGTTTCGACACCGGGGGCGTCGGCGCCACCGTCGAGCTCGAACCTTCGACTCCTTCGAAAGATCCTTCGACTCCTTCGCGAGATCCTTCGATTCCTTCCCTGTTCAGCGAGAGCGCGTCGCGCATCGTCGTGTCAGTCGCCGCGTCCAATGAGAAGGACGTGTTGAGCCGCGCCGCCGCCGCTGGCGTGCCCGCGCGGCGCATCGGGACGACGGGCGGGTCACGGCTGGAGATTTCCATCCAGGGTCGGAAAGCGATCGACGTCGCGGTCGCGGAGGCCGAGCATGTCTGGGCCACCGCGCTCCAAAAGCATTTTACAAAGGCCGTCGCATGAAACAAGACCCGCCGCAGGATAAATTCAAGGACGAGTGCGGCGTGTTCGGGATTTTTGGCCACCCGGAGGCCGCGAACCTGACGTATCTCGGCCTGTACGCGCTGCAGCATCGCGGTCAGGAGAGCGCCGGCATCACGACGTCCGACGGCGAGAAAATGCGGATCTCGCGCGCCATGGGACACGTGGCGGACGCCTTCGACGAGGCCTCGCTGGAAGCCTTGCCCGGGCACATCGCCATCGGCCATACCCGCTACTCGACCGCCGGCGAGAGCCGGCTCCTGAACGCGCAGCCGATCCTGATCGACTGCGCGCACGGGCAGATTGCCATCGCGCACAACGGCAACCTCGTGAACGCGGGCGAGCTGCGCGACCGGCTGGTCCGCGACGGGTCGATTTTCCAGACGAGCAGCGACACCGAGGTCGTCCTGCACCTCTACGCGCGGTCCCGCGAGCACACGGTCGAAGACGCGCTCGTCGAGTCCCTCTCCCAGATCAGCGGGGCGTTTTCGTTCGCGCTGCTGACGAAGGATCGGCTCATCGCGGCGCGCGACCCGCACGGCTTCCGGCCGCTCGCCCTCGGCAAGCTGGACGGCGCGTACATCGTCTGCTCCGAGACTTGCGCGCTGGATCTGATCGGCGCCACCTACATCCGCGACGTCGAGCCGGGCGAACTCCTGATCATCAGCGATGGCGGACTCCGTTCGCTGCGGCCGTTCCCGCCGGCGCCGCTCGCGCACTGCATCTTCGAGCACGTGTATTTTGCGCGACCCGACAGCTACGTCTTCGGCCGGAGCGTGAACGACGTGCGCACCGAGCTCGGCCGGATCCTCGCGGAGGAATCACGCGTGGACGCCGACGTCGTCAGCCCGATTCCCGACTCGGGGGTGTGCGGGGCGACGGGCTTCGCGGAGACGTCCGGGATCCCCATGGCGATGGGGTTGATCCGCAATCACTACGTCGGCCGGACCTTCATCCAGCCCCAGCAGGCGATCCGGCACTTCAGCGTCAAGATCAAGTTGAACCCGGTCCGCAGCGTGATCGAGGGACGACGGGTGATCCTCGTCGACGATTCGATCGTGCGCGGGACGACGAGCCGGAAGATCGTGAAGATGGTCCGCGCCGCGGGCGCGAAGGAAGTCCACATGCGGATCGCGTGTCCGCCGACGATTTCGCCGTGCTTCTACGGTGTCAACACGCCGACTCGCGCGGAGCTGATCGCGGCGACGCATACGCTGGACGAAGTTCGCGACTTCATCGAGGCCGACACCCTGGCCTACCTCAGCCTCGAGGGGCTGCTGCGCGCCGTGGCCCCCTCCGGAAGCTCGTACTGCACCTCGTGTTACACCGGCAACTATCCGGTCGCCATTCCGCGCGGCGAGCAGGCGTACCTCCAGCTTGCGCTCAAGGCGGTCGAATGACGGCTGCGTCCGCGGTTCTGGCCGTGGTCATCTGCGCGGCGACGCTGGCCGCGCAGGCTCCAAAGACCGCGGGCGATCCAGAAAGTTCGCCCGCCCAGCTCAAGGCCGGCATCGACAATCTCGGCAAGTTGGACGTCGCGGTGCGGACGGCCGCGGCGCGCGCCGTTCGACGGGCGCCAGCGGCGCAGGCGGTGCCGGCGCTGATGGAGGCGGCAAGCCTCCACGCGGACGGCTACGTCCGCTTCCGGGCGCTGGTGCTGCTGTCGGGCTTCAACGATCCCCGCGCGCGGGAGATCATGAGCACCGCGCTCGACGACCCGAACGATCGCCTGCGCACCGTCGCCTACGCGTACTTCGAGCACAACACAGAGCGCGGGATGTCGGCACGCCTGCTCAAGAAGCTCGAGAAGGAAGACGGCGAGTTCGTGCGCCCGGCCCTGACGCGCGCGCTCGCGGCGTACGGTGAAGAGCCGGCGGTCCAGACGGCGCTCACCGCGCTGGTGCTGCGGGGGCAGGATCTGTATCGCAGCACGCTCATCGAGGCGCTCGGCGACTATCACGCCGCCTATGCCCTCGGGCCGATCATGGACGTCGCGAAGCGCGACGGCCCGCTGCAGGAAGACGCCATCCTCGCGATGGGGAAGGTGGGGGACAGGCGCGCGCTCGAGGTCCTGGAGGGGCTGCAGAAGACCGCCTCGCGCGTCCGTCAGCCCGCCGTCGCGGCGTCGATCTGCCTGCTCGGCATCAATTGCGAGTCCCACCAGAAGTTCGTCGTCGACACGGTGAACTTCGCAATCGCGAACTCCGGCTTCCAGGATCTGCTCCGCGCGGCCTCACGCGCGCTGGGGGCGCTGGCCGCCTCAGGCCGGCAGGACGCCGCCGGGATTCTGCTCGACGTCGGGATTCCGGCGAAGGATCCCGGCCGGTCGCCGATCGCGCTCGCCTTCGGCAGCGTGGCGCTGCGCAACACGCCATTGACGATCAAGCTGTTGATGGCGCGGACCGACGTCAAGGACGCGGCGCTCCTCCTTCGTGACGCGTTCGACATGCTCGAAGAGGACTATGAGGAGGAACGGTTCTTCGCGACCGTGCGCCGCACGTATTGGCAGGCTCCCGTTGGCTCGCCGGAGCGCAAGGTGGCCGACGCGCTGATCCAGGCGCTGGAGTTCTGAGGTTGTGCGCAGCGAACGAGCGTGAGCGAGTGAGCCACGCGAGCGGAGCGGGGATCACAGGGGTCCCCGCGAGCGAGCGTGTTGGGGGGTCCGGCGGGGCGAAGCCCCCCGG
>DAIUEK010000184.1:0-3172 GCA_036845165.1 Vicinamibacterales bacterium
TACAACGTCGCGCCGTATGGCGTGGATCAGTACCGCGCGGCGCTCGGGCCGTCCGATCACTTCCAGAAGGAAGGCTTCATCTTCGTCTACCAGGACGCGCGCGGGCGCTACATGTCGGAAGGGGAGTTCCAGCAGGTCCGGCCGTTCAATCCCGGCAAGGGCCCCAAGGAAGTCGACGAGAGCACGGACACCTACGACACGATCGAGTGGCTGCTGAAGAACGTCCCGAACAACAACGGCCGCGCGGGGATGGTCGGCGTCTCGCAGCCGGGCTTCCATGTCGCCGCCAGCATCATCAATTCGCATCCTGCCTTGAAAGCGGCCTCTCCGCAGGCGCCCACCGCCGATTACTACATGGGCGACGACGTGTATCACAACGGGGCGTTCATGCTGGGGGCGAACTTCGGGTTCTACTCCTCGTTCGTGCCGCGGGGGACGACCCCCGAGACGCCGAAGCCGGCGCTGCGCTTCGATCCGGGCACGGCGGACATGTACGACTTCTTCCTCCACACGCCGGTCCCGCTCGCGCGCATGAACGCGGATCTCTTCGGCGGGAAAGCGGCCTACTGGCAGGAAATCGTCGACCACACCGCGTATGACGACTTCTGGAAGAAGCGATCCCTCTGGAAATTCATGGACGGCGTGAAATGCGCGGTCCTGAACGTCGGCGGATGGTTCGACGCGGAAGATCCGATGGGGCCCCTGCGCACCTACCAGTCCGTCGAAAAGAAGGATCCCGGGACGCCGAACATGCTCGTCATGGGGCCGTGGTCGCACGGCGGCTGGGGACGCGGGCCGGGGAATACGCTCGGCAACCTGAACTTCGCCGTGAATACCGGCGAGTTCTTCCGCGAGCACATCCAGTTCCCGTTCTTCATGGAATACCTGAAGGACAAGCCCGCCCGGCTGCCGGAAGCCTGGATGTTCCTCACGGGCCTGAACGAGTGGCGCCGCCACGACGCGTGGCCGCCGAAGGACCTGCAGGCGACGACGCTCTATTTCGACGAGGGGGGCAAGCTGTCGAGCAGGGCTCCGGCTGGGCAGATGGCGTATGACGAATACGTGAGCGACCCGAATCGCCCGGTCCCGTACGTCGGCTACGTCGCCGGCGGCATGACGGGGGACTACATGACGGAGGATCAGCGGTTCGCGGCACAGCGGACCGACGTCCTCGTCTACGAGACCGCGCCGCTCGATCACGACATGATCATCGCCGGGCCGGTGAAGGTGAACCTCCACGTGTCGACGACTGGGACCGATGCGGATTTCGTGGTGAAGCTCGTCGACGTGTATCCGGATGATTACCCGACGCCCGCGCCGGTCGCGGGACAGCCGAATCGAGCGAACGCGGTGAAGATGGGCGGCTACCAGCAGATGGTGCGCGGCGAGCCGTTCCGCGGGAAGTACCGCAACAGTTTCGAGAAGCCCGAGCCGTTCGTGCCCGGAAAGCCGGCCGATATCAGCTACGAGCTGCCGGACGTGTACCACGCGTTCCGGAAGGGCCATCGCGTGATGGTGCAGGTCCAGAGCTCCTGGTTCCCGCTCATCGATCGCAATCCGCAGGTGTTCATGGAGATCCCCACCGCGAAGCCGTCGGACTTCCAGAAGGCCACCCAGCGCCTATACCGCTCAATCGGCCTCGCCTCATCCATTACGGTCATGACCGAGGCCCGGTAAGACGCGGAAGGCAGAAGGCAGAAGGCAGAAGGCGGCCCGGCCGGGCGCGTTGTGGTATGCTGAGGGTCTCAGGTGGAAGACAGCCCCTGCTCTAGCAGCGCAACGAGCCGAATCGAGCCCTCTCCGCAGTCTCGCTTCTCCCCGCAAGTGACAGCTTGGCACAGCAGCCCTCCACAATGGATCCATTCCGGATCAGACAGGTCCGCCTGCAGGGCGGACGCTAGGTAGAACGCCCCGTGTCGCGGGGCAAAAGCGAGACAGACGCAAATGGCAAGAAAACTCTACGTCGGCAACCTCCCCTATGACACGGACGAACAGGCCCTCCAGACGCTCTTCGCGGGCGCCGGCACGGTCGAAAGCGTCAGCGTGATGCGCGACATGGCCACCGGCCGCGCGCGCGGGTTCGCGTTCGTCGAAATGGCGTCAGACGAAGACGCCCAGAAGGCGATCAGCATGCTGAACGACCACGACCTGGGCGGGCGGAACCTGACGGTCAACGAAGCGCGTCCGAAGCCCCAGGGCGGGGGCGGCGGCGGATACGGCGGCGGCGGTGGCAACGGTCGCCGCTCCGAACCGCGCTGGTAGGAAGAAGTTCACAGTTCACTGTTCTGCTGTGCGCTGTGAGCAGTGGCCGGAGATCGGTAAACGGCCAACCGTAAACGGCGAACTGTAAACCGTAAACTGTAAACCGTAAGAGGCGGCATCCTTCAGGGTGCCGCCTTTTTTTGTGTCTGGCCGATTACGTCCCGACGCGCGCGTGGACGAGGAGCACGAGGGCCCCCTCCTCGCTCGTCACCTGCAGCTGCTCCGCGCAGTCGAGCAGCGCCCCCTGCCCGAACGGCTGCAGCATCGTCCGCACGTCCACGAACACGCGGTCCCCGTCCAGGCGGACGCCCGGCGGCAGCTTCCCGGACGCCGCGATCGCCGGGCCGGCAAACCGCAGCAGGCCGCCCCCCCCGGTGATGTGCAGCACGAGGACCGGATCGGCCGGCAATTGCGGCTGCCGCTCGATGACGAGCGTGAGGTTGGCGGCCGGAAGAAAGGCCGGCTTCGCGAGCGACAGCCGGACGCCTATCTGATTCGCCGCGTGCGGCGCGACCGTCACGTCGCGCACCGCGGCGTCCGCCGGGATGGACCCCGCTATGGCCTGATTCAACAGCTCGGTGGAGATCCGGATGGTCGTACGCACCTCGGACCCGGCGAGACCGGGAAAACCGGCCGCCTGCTGCCGCGAAAAAAGTTCAACGAGTCGGGAATCCATAAGGCGCGCGCGACTATTATGATGCGTCATGCGGACATTCCAGAGACTGATCGCCGTGGCGCTGTTTGTCGCCGTGGCCGCCCCCACCCGGGCGCAGACCCCGGCGCGCGAGGCGATCCGCTACACGCTGCGCTTTCCCGCGCCGCAGACGAACTACCTCGAGGTCGAAGCCATCGTCCCCACCGAGGGGCGCCCGTCGATCGAGATGTTCATGGCGGTCTGGACGCCGGGCTC
>DAIUEK010000184.1:3272-4804 GCA_036845165.1 Vicinamibacterales bacterium
TGAAGAACCGCTGGCGCATCACGACAGGCGGCGCGCGCGAGGTGACGCTGACGTATCGCGTCTTCAGCCATGAAATGACGGTCCGCAACAACTGGGTCGACGCGGACTTCGCCATGATGAACGGCGCGCAGACGTTTATGACGATCGCCGGGTCGGAGACCAGACCCCACGACGTCCGGATCGAGTTGCCGGCGGCGTGGAAGACGAGCATCACCGGCATGCCCGACGCGCCCGACAGGGCGCCCAATCACTACCGCGCGCCCGACTTCGACACGCTCGTCGACTGTCCCATCCTCGCGGGGAACCCCAGGATCATTCCCTTCGAGGTGAGCGGCACGCCGCACGTCCTCGTGGACCTCGGCGAGGGGAGCGTGTTCGACGGCACACGCGCCGCGCGCGACTTCGAGCGCGTCGTCCAGACGGACGAGAAGTTCTGGGGCGCCCTGCCGTACGACAAATACGTCTACTTCAACCTGCTCACCGGCGGCGGCGGCGCGATCGAGCACAAGAACTCCGTGATGATGATGTCGAACCGGTGGGTGATGGGCACGCGCGAGCACTACCTGGGCTGGCTGAGCACCATGTCGCACGAGTATTTCCACCTCTGGAACGTCAAGCGCCTGCGTCCCGTCGAGCTCGGCCCGTTCGACTACGAGCACGAGGTCTATCCGCGCAGCCTGTGGGTCTCGGAAGGGCTGACGGACTACTATGCCGACCTGCAGCTCCGGCGCGCCGGGCTGTCCTCGTCCGCCGAATACCTCTGGCAGCTCTCTGAGGCGATTAAGACCCTGCAGACGACGCCGGGACGGCTGACGCAGACGGCGGAGATGGCGTCCTTCGACGCGTGGATCAAGCAGTACCGATCCGACGAGAACACCATCAATTCGGTCATCAGCTACTACACGAAGGGGGCGGTGCTCGGCTTCGTGCTGGATGCGCGGATCCGCGCCGCCACCAGCGGCGCGAAGAGCCTGGACGATGTGATGCGGCTGGCGTTCGCGCGCTACTCGGGGGTGCGCGGCTTCACGCCGGAGCAGTTCCGCCAGACCGCGAGCGAGGTGGCAGGGACGGACCTCGGCGCGTGGTTCAGGCAGGCGCTCGAGACGACCGACGAAATTGACTACACGCAGGCCCTGGATTGGTATGGCCTGGAGTTTTCGCCTTCGCCGGCTGCGCCGGCGTCGCTGGACAAGCCCGGATGGATTGGCGCGAAGACTAAGATCGACGGCGGCCGCCTCCTTGTGGAAAACGTGCCGCGCGGGACCCCCGCCCTCGACGCCGGGGTGAATCCCGGCGACGAGATCCTCGCGATCGACGACTTCCGCGTGCTTCCCGAGAAAGACAAGCTGGAAGAGCGGCTGCAGTCGTACCGCCCAGGACAGAGCGTGACGCTGCTCGTCGCGCGGCGCGAGGAGCTGAAGCGGCTGACCGTGACCCTGGGGCCGGAGCCGCCGAGTCGCTGGACACTGGCTCCCAGGCCGAACATGACCCCCGACGAGCAGGCCCATCTCGCGGCCTGGCTGCGATGAGGG
>DAIUEK010000185.1:0-2504 GCA_036845165.1 Vicinamibacterales bacterium
CCCGACGGCGCTCCCGGTGGTCGAACTCGATTTGTCGAAGCTGCCGGAGGGGACGCCGCGCATCGCCGGCGCCGAAGTGAAATGGGGGAAGGGGACCGCGGCCTACCGGGACACGAAGTCCGCCGTGGCCGAGAACCTGCCGGAGGACCTCGCCGCCTCGCTCCAGCAGACCGCCGTCGCCGTCTTCCAGGCATTGGAGTTGCGGGATTACGCCCGTATCGACATGCGCCTGCGGCCGGATGGACGGGTGGCCGTTATCGAGGCCAATCCCAATCCCTGGCTGGCGTCGAAGGCAGAATTTGCCATGGCCGCCCGCAAGACCGGTCGCACGTACACGCAGCTTGTGGGTGAAATCGCCGAGCTTGCGGTTGCGCGGTACGGCGGCTGACGTCCAGGGGCGCAACCCGTTACCTGCCGCGCCTTTAGGTCCTGTTCCCTCCCGCGGTCAGCCGCCCCATGCTCCCCCGGGGTTCCAGCACTGATCGGGCAGAAACGTGCAAAAACCCCAGTTTTAGGGCAGTTTTCATTGCCTGAGGGCCGTCCTTGGGTTATACTGATGGGACTGCTCATCCCGCTTTTCCTTCCCGATTACCTTACGCAGTTGGGGGACGTGTGACATTCCAGATTGGTGACAAGGTCATTTACCCAAATCACGGACTCGGCGTCGTTCAGGGCATCGAAACCAAGACAATCCTCGGTACGACTTGCGGTTTTTACCATCTGCGTATGGTGGCCAATGAAACCACCGTGCTCGTCCCCGTCGATAACGTAGACGGTGTCGGCCTGCGCCGCGCCATCGGTGGCGGAGAGATCGAACGGCTCTTCTTCCTGCTCGGCGACGGCAAGATTGACAATCATCAGAACTGGAAGGGACGCTTCAAAGACAATTCCGACCGGATGCGCACCGGCTCGATTTACGACGTTGTCGAAGTGCTGAAGAGCCTCACGTTTCTGGCCAAGTCGAAAAACCTGTCCTTCCGCGAGAAGCGCATGCTCGACCGCGCGAAGTTTCTCGTCATCTCGGAGATGTCCGAGGTTGCCCACGAGAAGACCGAAGCGATCGAACAGAAGGTCGATTTCGCCCTCGAACGCTGCTTCTCGACCAAGACGCGCTCGATCGCGCGCGCCAAGGCCGCCAAGGCCGCGCCCATGACCCGGGTGACGGTGAAACGGACGGCGAAAGCGTCCTAAAGAAACGCTGAACGCTGAATACTGAAGGGGCCGGAGCGATATCATCGCCCCGGCCCTTTTTTCATGACTCTCGCCATCGCCGCCATCCGATCGCTGCTCACCTACGTGGCGGTGTCCCTTTACATCCTGCTGATGGGACCGCCGGTCCTGCTGATGGCGCTAGCCACCGGGCGCGCGCTGCTGCTGTATCGCGCCGCGCTCTGGGGCATCCGGCTCGGACTGTGGCTGAGCGGCATCACGGTCGAGGTCCGGCATCCCGAGAACATCGTCCGCGATCGGGCCGCCATCTACGCGGTCAATCACACCAGCAACGTCGAGCCGCCTATCGTATTCGCCGCGCTGAGCGATCTCTTTCCGCGGCTGCGGATTCTGTACAAGGCGGAGCTGCGGAAGCTGCCCATTCTCGTCCGCGCCTTCGACCTGGCGGGGTTCATCCCGCTCGAGCGCGGCAACCGGGATCAGAGCCTGCCGGCCATCGAGCGTGCGGTGGAGGCGCTGCGTGACGGGAACTCCTTCCTGATCTTTCCCGAGGGAACCCGCAGCCGGACCGGGGAGCTCCTGCCCTTCAAGAAGGGGGGCTTCATCATGGCGCTGAAGGGGCAGGCCCCAGTCGTGCCCGTCGCCATCCGGGGGGCGCGTGACGCGATGAAGAAGGGAAGCCTCATCATTCGCCCCGTACGCGTGACCGTCGGCTTCGGCACGCCGATTGAAACCGCCGGCTTCACCCTGGATGAACGCGACGTGCTGATCGCGCAGGCCAGGGACGCTGTCGCCGAGCTGCTGCAGGAAGCGCAGGGGTAGCCTGTGGACGCGCTCACGTCGCTCGGCCGGACGATGGGGTTCTCGTTTGCCGCCGGCGTCAACCTGTACGCGACCGTCGCGATCCTGGGGCTGGCCAGCCGCTACGGGTGGGTCGCGCTCCCGCCGCAATACCAGGTCTTCAACAACACCTGGATCATCGGGGGGGCGCTGGCGCTCTACGTCATCGAATTCGTGGCCGACAAGATTCCCTGGGTCGATTCCGTGTGGGACGGCGTGCACACGGTCATCCGCCCGCTGGGGGGCGCGCTGATTGCGATTGCGACGATGGGGCATGTGTCCGCCGGCACCGAGGCGGTCATCGGCCTGTTCGGCGGCGCGCTCGCCGCCAGCACGCATTTCAGCAAGGCCGGCACCCGCGTGCTCGCCAACGCGAGCCCGGAGCCGTTCACGAACTGGTTCCTGAGCATCGCCGAAGACCTCTTCGTCGTCGGCTTGGGGGTGCTGGCGCTGAAATACCCCACGGCGGCGGCGATCGTGGTCATCGTCTGCGT
>DAIUEK010000185.1:2604-4801 GCA_036845165.1 Vicinamibacterales bacterium
CCACGAGGCGAGCGGCTGGTTGTCGACGGCGCTGAGGACCCCTTCCAGGATGTCCACCTTCACCCCGCGATACCGGTCCAGCGGCGCGGACAGCTTGATCTCCAGCCCGCGGCTGCCCTCGATGTAGCGGGCGGTGAACGGCGGGACGGTCGTGGGGGCGCCGGCGGGCGCAGGCCCGGTGTACGAGAGGCGCACGCGGTCTTTGAAGGTCTTGCCGTCCATGTCCCGCGAGAACTGGATTCGGATGGGGGCCGCCCGATCTGCGTCGGTCTCGCCGGAGGTCGGCGTGGTGAACACGACCTGCGGCACGGGGTCCGGAAGCGCCGGGGGGACCGCGACATCGATCGGCGTGTCCGTCGGAGCGGCGGCCGCGGCGATGGACGTCGCTTCAATCCAGGGCAGCGGCCCGTCCCGGCGCAGCGTTCCGGCCAGCTGCAGCCATTTGCCCGTGTCCGAGCGCGCGTTGACGTCGAGATCGAAGCCTTTCCCTCGCGGGCGGACCCCGCTGACCCAGACCGCCGCGTCGGCGGACTGGAGGACGAAATCCCAGCGCCCCTTCGTGCCGGCGCCCATCGGGAGATCCGCGAACAGGTTGGCGCCGCGGAAGCGGCCGACGACGGTGATCCCCTTGCCGACGTAGCGATCCGGCGCCAGGGCGAGCGCGCGGATGGTCGGCTCCGGCGGGAGCGGAGAGTCGACGGCGCTTGCGCCGAGGATGAGGAACACCTGGTCGCGCGAGGGCCACTGGCCGTTCGACGCCGCGTCGAGGATCGGCTGGAAGTTGATGTGCGAAAACCGCGAGTCCGTCCGCTCGAGCCGCCCCACGTCCCAGAACTCGCCGCGGACCTCGCTGTTGCTCGGCGCGCCCGGGGAGTCCCGCCAGAACACGAAGACCGGTTTCGCGGTGTTCGCCAGCCGCATCAGGCTGCCCGCGGCTTCGACGTCGCGACGGACGACGATCTGCTTGCCGTGGAAGAAGACGGGCGCTGCGACGAGGGCTTCCGCGGTACTCGCGAGGCGGGTGGGGGATTGGGCGTACAGCGTGGTGCTAAGGGTGCTAAAGGTCCTAATGGTGCTGAGGGTGCTGGTGCTAAGGGTGCTGAGGGTGCTGAGGGTGCTGGTGCTAAGGGTGCTGATGGTACCGGTGCTGAACGCCACCGTAAGTACCGATAGTACGAAGGCCACCCTTCGCACCATCAGCACCGGCACCCTCCGCACTTTCAGCACTCTCAGCACCCGCACCTTCAGCACCTTTAGGACCCTTAGCACCCTTACGCGAGTTTCTTCTGAGCGGCGCGCGCGAGAATGATGCCGAGGGCCGCAAACAGCAACCCGCCCGCGACCATCCCGATCGTGCCTTCGTGCAGCATCGGGATCAGTCCCAGTGTGTCCCCGTCGTCGGCCGCCGCGATGATGTGCCGCCCGAACAGCACGGCGTAGAGAATGCCCGCCAGCGAGCCGCCGGCGATCAGGCCCGAGCTGAACAGCGTGCCCGACCCGACTTCCGATTCTTCGGCGACACCCGTCTTGCGCTCGACGAACCAGCGCACGAGGCCGCCGGCGAAGATCGGCGCGGTGGTCGCGATCGGCAGGTACGAGCCGACCGCGAATGACAGGGAATGGATCCCGCACAGCTCCAGCGTGATCGAAATGAACACGCCGACGAGCACCAGGCCCCACGGCAGGTTCTGGCTGAGCAGCCCCTTGATGATCGTCGCCATCAGCGTGGCCTGCGGCGCCGGCAGCGCCTGCGAGCCGATGATCATGACCTTGTGCAGATAGAGGGTCGTCAGGCCGATGACCAGGGCCGAGGTGACGACGCCGATCAGCAGGCCAATCTGCTGGTAAATCGGGGTCGCGCCCACCAGATACCCGGTCTTCAGGTCCTGCGACGTGCCGCCGGCCTGCGCGGCGGCGATGCAGATGACGGCGCCGACGCAGAGCGCCACGGGCGCGTAATAGTCTCCCGTCCAGCCCAGCGCGACGAAGATCGTGCAGGTCAGGATCAGCGTGGCGATCGTCATCCCGGAAATCGGATTCGACGAGGATCCGATCAGCCCCGTGATGCGCGACGACACCGTGACGAAGAAGAACCCGAAAACCACGATCAGGACGGCCGCCAGGAAGTTGCCCTGGGTCGGCATCTTCGGCGCGACGGCCAGGAAGATCGCGAGCGCCAGCGACCCGCCCAGGACGA
>DAIUEK010000186.1:0-2479 GCA_036845165.1 Vicinamibacterales bacterium
TCGCGGCGCGCGCCAACCTGCTTCCGGACTGCCACCTTTCGCTGCTGGTTCCGGTGCCCGCCGTTCTCCAGTCGCAGCTCTCCTGACGAGCGGCGACCTCAGCCCTGGATCGTGACAACCATGAGACCTTCACCATGACTGAACCGAACACGCAGAATTTCAAGAACCACGCGAAGCTCGTTCCGCTGTACCACGGCGTCGCGATGCCGATCCTCCTCGTGAATCTGATCTGGAACACGTACCGCGCCTTCACGCGGCCGTCGTGGGAGACGGCGCTGGCGGCGCTCGTGGCCGTCGCGCTGTGCATCCTGATCGTCTTCGCCCGGGGCTTCGCGCTCACGGTCCAGGACCGCGTGATCCGCCTGGAGATGCGCCTGCGGATGCGGGAGCTGCTGCCGGCGGATCTCGTGCCGCGGATCCCGGAGTTCACGGTGGGCCAGCTCGTGGCGCTGCGCTTCGCGAGCGATCGCGAGCTGCCGGCGCTCGCGCGCCGGGTGCTCGACGAGCGGTTACAGGATCGCAAGGCGATCAAGCAGATGATCCAGGAATGGCAGGCCGACCACCTCCGTGCCTGATCACCTTCCGGATCCGTGGCGCGAGGCCCTGCTGGAGACCTCGCTCGACTGCGTCATCATCATGGACGCGGCCGGCCGCCTCGTGGACTTCAACGAGGGCACGGCGACGACGTTCGGTCTCGACCGCGACCAGACCATCGGCCGGCTGCTTGGCGACGTGTTCGTGCCGCCCGAGCTGCGCGAGCGTCATCGCGCCGGCATGGCGCGCTACCTCGCGACGGGGGAGTCCTACATCGTCGGCACCCGCGTCGAGGTGCCCGCGCTCCATGCGAGCGGCCGGCGCATCCCCATCGAACTCGCCATCGTCCGTCTTCGCGACACCGATCCGCCGCTCTTTGTCGGCCACCTGCGCCCCATCGAGGCACGCCTGCGCTCCGAGCGCCGGCTCCAGGTCAGCGCCGCGGTGAACGCCGGCCTCGCGTGCGCGGAGGATGTGGATTCCGCGGTGCGGAACACCCTCGCGGCGCTCGGCGACGCGCTCGGATGGGTCGCCGTCCAGTTCTGGAGCGCGAACGAGGGCCGTTCCACCGTGGAGTTGCGCGCCTGGTGGGATCGGCCGGAGCCTGCGGTTGATGCGTCGGCGCTGCGATCCACCAGGACGTTTGCCGAGGGGGTCGGGCTGCCCGGGACGGTGCTCGCCACGAGAGAGGCCGTCTGGATCGAGGACGTCGCGGCGTCCTCGAATTTTCCCAGGGTAGCGGCGGCCACGGCCCTCGGGATCCGGACGGCCATCGGCCTGCCCATCGATGTCCGCGGGCGCGTGGTGGCGGTGATCGAAGCCTTCGGGCCGGAGTACGAAGCGCGCGACGAGGAGCTGCTCAGACTGCTGGCGGCGCTCGGGAGCCAGCTGGGGCACTTCATCGAGGAAACGTCGGCGCGGACCGCGCTCGCGCAGAGCGAGGTGCGCTACCGCGAGGTGCTCGCGAGCATGCAGGACGGGTTCAGCGTCCTCGACGCCGACCTCCGGTACCTCTATGCGAACCGGCAGGCGGCGGAGTGGGCGCGCCTGGCGCCGGACGAGATCATGGGCCGGTTCCTGTGGGACGTGTTTCCGTCGATTTGCGCGACGCCCTTTGTCGACGCCATTCGCCGGAGCCAGGCCGAGCGGCGCCCGGTCACGGTGGAGGGATTCCACGTCGATCTCGATCGCTGGATGGAGGCGCGCATCTACCCGCACTCCGAAGGGACCGCGCTCTTCGTCAGCGATATCAGCCGGAGGAAGCGCGGCGAGGCGGAACGGGCGGAGCTGCTCGCCCGCGAGCGGGAGGCCAACCGGGTCAAGGACGAGTTCCTCGCCGTCGTGTCGCACGAGTTGAGAACCCCGCTCTCGCCGATCATCGGGTGGGCGCGCCTGCTGCAGGAGCGGCCGGCGTCCCCTGAACAGACCCGCATCGCGCTGCAGAGCATCGAGCGGAACGCGCTCCTCCAGACCCACCTCGTGGAAGACCTGCTCGACGTGTCACGCATCATGGCGGGAAAGCTGACGATTGCGCCGGTGCCGACCGACGTCGCGGCGGCGATCCTCGCGGCCCTGGACACGGGGCGCGGCCCGGCCGCCGCCAAGACCCTGCAGCTGTCGGCCGCCGCGCCGTCCACGCTTCCCCCCGTATTCGCCGATCCGAAGCGGCTGCAGCAGATCCTCTCCAACCTGGTGTCGAACGCCATCAAATTCACGCCCGACGGCGGCACGATCGCAATCGTGCCGCGCGAGGCGGGCGATCAGGTGGAGATCGTCGTGCGGGACTCGGGAATGGGGATCGACCCTGCGTTCCTTCCGCACGTGTTCGATCGCTTCCGCCAGGCGGACTCGCGGACGACGAGCGCGTCGGGCGGCCTCGGACTCGGGCTCTCCATCGTCCGCGATCTCGTCGCGGCCCACGGGGGCTCGGTCGTCGTGACCAGCG
>DAIUEK010000186.1:2579-4795 GCA_036845165.1 Vicinamibacterales bacterium
CATTCACCAGATATCGCCGACGGTAAACCCTTCCGGAAATGGATCCTGCGGGTCCACGACGTACTGCGCGAACCCGGTGATCCATGCCGTGCCCGACAGTTCGGGGACCACCGCGCGGTAGGGACCGACGGATGTTTCCTCCAGCAGCGTTCCCGTGAAGACCGTCCCAAGCACCCCTTCGTGCCGGAACGGCTCGCCGATCGTCAGCTGTCCGCGCGCATGGAGGGTCGCCATCTTCGCGCACGTGCCGGTGCCGCAGGGGGACCGATCGATCGCGCCGGTCCATGTCGAGGGGCGCTGCCAATCGAGCGTGCCGGTCGAGACGATGACGGCGTTGCGCCGGTGGTTCCCGGCGGACGCCGCGGGGCCGGACAGCTGCGCGATCGTGACGCCCCTGATCGCCGGATTCTCCGGATGGACGACGGGGAGCTGCGCCTGCGTCGCCGCCTTGATCAGCTCCCCGATGCGCGTGATGTCGCGCCCCTCGTCCGGCGTGAGCCGCAAGCCGAACGCTTCGGCGTCGGCGATCACGTAGAACATCCCGCCCCACGCGACGTCCACCGTGACGCGCCCGAGCGTGGGGACGTCGATCACCGCGTCGAGGTGCACGGCGAACGCCGGCACGTTCCTGAACGCCACCCGGGTGACCTTCCCGTCGCGACAGTCCGCGCGCACGCGGATGAGGCCCGCCGGCGCTTCGAGCGTGAGATCCGTCACCGGCTCCTTCATCGGAATCATCCCCGTCTCGAGCAGCGCCGTCGCGACGCAGATGGTGTTCGTGCCGGACATCGGCGGGTACTCGACCTGCTCCATGATCACGAACCCGGCGTCCGCGTCGGGATGGGTGGGCGGAAGCACGAGGTTGCAGTTCGCCGCGGGGTAGCCGCGCGGCTCGCGCAGCATGCGCTTCCGCAGCCCGTCGTGGTGCTGCGCGAGATACTGCATCTTCTCGAACATCGACCGCCCCGGCACGTCGCGGACACCGCCGACGATCACGCGTCCGGGCTCGCCGCAGGCATGCAGATCGACGGCGGAAATCATCGAAGACAGGCGCATAGGTCCTACAACGTACCCCAACTCATTGGCGATTGGCGATTGGCCAATGAAGATTGCGAGACCCCAATCACCAATCGAGAATTACCTTAGAATGCCAGCTCCGATGTCGCCAGAGATCCGCCTCATCTTCTCGCCGGGGGACACCTACGCGCAGCTGGCGCGGGTGCCGGGGCGCGTCACGCTGGTGACGGCCATGCGGCGGCCGCTGGTCGCCACCATGGTGATCGGCGCGTCGACCGCGATCGGCGCGACAGGGCACGTCACGCCCGCGCTCGTCGCGAGCACCACGCTCTGCTGGATGTTCGTGGTGCTCCTGCAGCTGATGATTGCGCTGACGCTCATCGCCGCGCCCGCACAACGAACCGTGGGGCTTGCGCGCGGGCTGGACCTGTTCTTCGCCGGCCATGCGCCGTGGTCGCTGTGGATGCTCGCGGCGGTGGCGTGGGCGCCCTCGCCGGTCGGCCGTCCGCTGACCCCCGTCCTGGTGGCGGCGCTCGTGCCCATCGTCCTCACCCCGCGCATCATCTCCGCCTTCTTCCGGGAGGTGCTCGAGATGGACCCGCGGCACGCCGCCGCCCGGACCGCCGTGCACCAGGCCATCACCTGGGGCCTCGCCCTGTTCCTCTACGGGATGGTTGTCGCACTCCGGCCGCGTGTGCTCGAGTGGTTCACGTGAGATTGGGCCCCCGGGCCTTCGCATGGGGACTCGTCGTCACGGGGCTCGGGTTGAGCATGAACGCCGACGAGCCGAAGGCCCGTGCGCTCCCGCAACCTGGCGGCTACACGATCCTCGCGGCGGACTTTCACGTCCACAGCTTTCCCGGCGACGGACTCTTGCCTCCCTGGGACATCTCGCGAGAGGCGCAGCGCCGCCGTCTCGACGTCGTCGGCCTCACCAATCACAACTCGATGTTCTCGTCGCGCTTCGCCCGCTGGCTGGCGCCGGTGACGGGGCGACCGGGCGCGATGCTCGTTCAGGGTGAAGAACTGACCGCCGTCGGCTATCACCTCGCCGCCATCGGCGTGGACGGGCCGGTGGACTGGCGTCAGAGGGTCGCGTCGGCGGCCGCCGCGATTCACGCGCGAGGAGGCGTCGCGATTGCGGCGCACCCGGCCGGACACGATCTGCGCGCCTACGACGACGCCGCGCTCGATGCGCT
>DAIUEK010000187.1:0-3080 GCA_036845165.1 Vicinamibacterales bacterium
CGCGTGGCGACGGAAGGGTTCATGTATCGGCACCACCCGCTGACCCACGCCGCGGAAGCGGTCGCGAAAAGCGGCCGGCTCGGCGCCATCCGCGCGTTCAAGAGCGCGTTCACGTTTCCACTCACGCGGGAGGGGGACGTCCGCCTCGACATGGCGCTCGGCGGCGGATCCTTGTGGGACGTCGGCTGCTATCCGGTCAGCTACACCTGCCTGCTCGCCGGCGAGGCGCCCGCCGAGGTCTTCGGCTGGCAACAGACATCGAGCTCCGGGATCGACATGGACTTCGCCGGCATGATGCGGTTTCGCGACGGCAGCGTCGCGCAGTTCGACTCAGGCTTCAACGGACCGTTCCGCGCGGAGATGGAAGTCGTCGGACGCGATGCCGCGCTCCGGATCAAACGTCCCTTCAGGACCGACGGCATGAGCCGGCTGCTGCTCACGACGGGGGACGACACCGAGACGCTGCCGTTCGATCCGGAGCCGCCGTTTGCGGGTGAAATCGCGGACATGGAGTCCGCGGCGCTCGACGGCCGCCCGCCCCGCATCCCGCTCGCCGAGTCGCGTCGCACCGTGCGGACCATTTGCGCCCTCTACGAGTCCGCCCGCCACGGCCACCCGGTCGGGGTCTGACCCCGGACCGCGCGGCCGCGCGTCCAAGCGGGGTCTGACCCCGATCGGGCACTTTGCCATGGCAAGTGGTGCCAGAACGCTTTCTGCGTACTCAGTCGCCGCGCAGGATCGCAGAGGGTGCGCTATTCTGCGGATCATGTGCTAAGTGCGAAGTGCCAAGTGCCAAGTGCCAAGTGGAAGTGCCAGGTGCGAAGTGCCAAGTGCGAAGTCCAAGTGCGCAGGGGGAGGTGCGGTCGTGAGAAGGCTTGCAGCGATTCTGGTTGCGGGTGCGACACTTTCCGCGCAAACGGCACCTGATGTCAGGGCGCTGGCGAAGGCGGCGCTCGCGCAGATTGACGGCGACCTGAAGGTCACCGGGTTGCACGCGTCCGTCCAGGTTGTCCGCGACACGTGGGGCGTGCCGCACATCACCGCGCAGTCCACCGATGATCTCTTCTTCGCCCAGGGCTACGTCATGGCGCAGGACCGGCTGTGGCAGATGGAGATCTGGCGTCGGTCTGCCGAGGGTCGCCTCGCCGAGATCGCCGGGCCCGACGCTGTCGCCCGCGATCGGACCGCGCGGCTGCTGAAATACCGCGGGCCGTTCGACGACGTCGAGTGGACCAGCTATCACCCGGACGGAAAGCGGATCTTCACCGCCTTCGCGAACGGCGTGAACGCGTTCATCACGCAGAACACGGACCACCTGCCCGTGGAGTTCGTCGTCACGGGTATCACGCCGGAACCGTGGACGATCGAGCAGCTCGTGCTGCGGCCGCCGTCGTTCGGCGACGCGGCCGGCGAGCTGCAGCTGGCGCGGAACGTCGCGCGGCTCGGCGTCCGGGAAGCCAATCGCCTCAGGAATCCCGATCCGCCAGACGATCTCACGGTGCCGGACGGCCTGGATGTCTCCGCCATCTCGGATGACGTGATCGCCAGCACGCGCGTGCCGGGCGGGAGCCAGGCGCTCCCGTCGCTGCTGCCTCCGTATCGCACGGCCGCCCCTACCGGCGGCGACGACACGCCAGTCCGCGAGCCCGGCAGCAACAACTGGGTCGTGAGCGGCGCGCGTTCCGCGACGGGGCATCCGGTCGTCGCCAACGATCCGCATCGCGAGGTGACGAATCCGTCCCTGCGCTACGTCGTGCACCTCCAGGCGCCGGGCTGGAACGTCGTCGGCGCCGCCGAGCCGCCTTTCGTGGGCGTGGCGCTCGGGCACAACGAACGCGTCGCGTGGGGCCTCACGATCGTCGGCACCGACCAGGAAGACGTCTACGTCGAAGAGGTCAACCCGGCGAACGGGAACGAGGTGAGATTCAACGGGGCGTGGGAACCGCTGCGGATCGTGCGAGACGCGATCAGAGTGAAGGGACGCGGCGACGAGATCGTCGAGCTGAAATTCAGCCGCCACGGCCCGATCTTCTTCGAGGACAGGACGCGCCATCTCGCCTACGCGATCCGCCGCGCGGCCGCCGAACCGGGCACGGCCCCGTATCTCGGCGGTCTTCGGTTGGCGCAGGCGCGCAACTGCCGCGAATTCCTCGACGCCGCAATGTACTGGAAAGCGCCGACGGAGAACCAGGTCTGCGGCGACGTGGACGGCAACATCTCCTGGCGACCCGCGGCGCTCTCACCGCTGCGCAAAGGCTGGACCGGACGGCTGCCGGTCCCCGGTACCGGCCAGTACGAGTGGGAGGGGTTCAGGCAGGATCTGCCCTCGGAGCTGAATCCATCGCGCGGCTTCATCGCGACGGCCAATCACAACATCAATCCGCCCGGCTACACGCCGCCGCTGATGTTCAAGAACGCCGACACGCGCTTCGATCGCATCACGCGCCTGCTGCAAATGCTCAACGGTCCGCCGCAGAAGCTGACGCTCGACGATCACAAGCGGATGCAGCACGACGCGTACTCGCTTCGCGCCGCGGCGGACCAGCGATGGTTCCGGGGATGGACCTCACAGGATCCAGAGGTCGAGCGCCTGCGCGCGGACGTGGCCTCCTGGAACGCCGTGTACTCGCGGGACAGCCGCGCCGCGGCGATCTACGAAGCCTGGCGCGGGGCGTCGGGTCCCGGCGGCCGCGGACGGGCGAATGCCCCGGACCCGACGCGCGACGATGCCGAGGCCAGGCTTCGGGTCATCGCCGGGAACATGCAGGCACGGCCGTTCGATCGCCGCTGGGGCCAGCAGCACACGCGCGCATTCCGGCATCCCTTGCTGCGCGAATTCGATCTCGGCCCTGTCGAGCGCAGCGGCGGCGCCGGCACCGTCGAAGCCGACGGCGCGACGTATCGCGAGATCCTCGACGTCGCGGACTGGGATCGATCGCAGGTGGTGAACGTCCCCGGCCAGTCCGGCCAGCCGGGCAGCCCGTATTACAGCAACCTGCTGACGATGTGGGCGGAGAACCAGTATTTTCCGCTCGCGTTCAGCCGGCAGGCCGTCGACGCGGCGGCCGCGCACCGGCTCA
>DAIUEK010000187.1:3180-4778 GCA_036845165.1 Vicinamibacterales bacterium
TCAGGCGCCGCAATATCAGGCGCCGCGACAGAGCCAGGCACCTCGGCAATATCAGGCGCCGCAATATCAGGCGCCGCGCGACTACGCTACGCCTCGCCAATACGACGCGCGGCGTCAGAACGACGGTCGCGTGTTCAACAATCGGGCTTTTGACGGACGTCGCTTCGGATCGGCCCGGATGATCCGGCCGTCGATCATCGACATCATCCCGTACCGGGCGTATAGCTATCGTCCGAGCTGGAGCATCGGCGTCTACTACGGCATCGACGGATCGTATCCCTACGGCTATACGCCGCGCGGCTACTACGATCCGATTCCCGGACGGTACTACGGCGGCGTGCGCATCACCGGCGCCCCGCGTGACGCGCAGGTGTTCGCCGATGGCTACTTCGTCGGCATCGTGGACGACTTCGACGGCATCTTCCAGCACATGAACCTGGAAGCGGGTCCGCACCACATCGAGATCCAGGAAGCCGACTCCGAGCCGATCGCGTTCGACGTGGACGTGCGCCCCGGCCAGACGATCACGTTCCGCGCGGACATGTATCGCCCCTACTGACCCTTCGGTCATAAACCCGGGCCGCCCGCGGTGCCTGCTTCGACAGGCGCCGCGGGCGGCTGCGGGGCGTCCGGATATCCCAACTCCCGCCCCAACCGACCATACGTCAGACCCGCCGTCAGGTCGTAAATGAAGTGCACGGCCATCGCGACGTAGAGTGAGCCGCTCAACACGACGACGATCTGAAATCCCAGGGCCAACCCGGTGATGACCACCGCCGAGCGCCAGCCCTGCAGCATGTGCGCCACGCCGAACGACACCGCCGACAGACCGGCCGCCAGATACGGATCCCCGACGACCGCCCACAAGAGGGCCGGCTGCACTCCCCGCCAGATAGTTTCCTCCGACACGCCGGCGGTTGCGGCGACCAGCGTCCACAAGGCGCGCTCGGGTCCCGACCGCGGCATGAACAGGTAAGCGATCCGCGCCCGCCGTTCAACGGCCCGGCGCCACCGCGGCCGCATGAACCCCACGGCGACGATCAGCAGGACGGCCCCCGCGACGACACCCGCCGGCCGCGGCCAGGCGCGGGGGAACAGCGGCAGCGCGTGATCGCGCGCGGTCCACAAGGACAGCGCGCAGAACAGCATCAGCGTCACCGTCGTCAACACGAAATGGCGGGTGCGCGAGGGCAGGGGCCGCGCGGCGAGCTTCCGGCGGCCGCGGACAGCGCCAAGCGGAATCAGGAGCCCGAAGACGATCAGGTGATACCAGCCGAGCGGCGTGACCCAGTAAGCCTGCGGCATCGTGGAGATTCTAGTGTCCCGAGTCCGAAGTACGATGACAATTTGCCGGAGCGCGGCGCCCGGCTGGCAAGGCGCGAGGCGCGAGGCGCGAGCATATCGGGAAGATGAGAGCGACGAGCAACGCTGCCAGGCCCGGGGCCCCCTCCGCGCGTGTTGTGCGCGGTGGGGTGGAGAAGGGATGCCCCGCCCGGCAAATGTCAGCGTACTTCGGACTCGGGACACTAGAGTGGCCTCGAAGCTCGAGTCCGGAGCGAAGGCCGCCGTCCTCGAGGTCCAGGAGTACGTCCGCCTGC
>DAIUEK010000188.1:0-4776 GCA_036845165.1 Vicinamibacterales bacterium
CTAGTACTTCGCAATGTCCTGGATGGCCTTGAGCACGTCCGCGGACTGCGGGAGGATGACCTCCTCGAGGTCCGGACAGTAGGCGACGGGGCAGTCGAGGGCGGCCACGCGGCGGACTGGCGCGTCGAGGTGCTCGAAGAGCTCGTCGGCGATGCGCGCCGCGAGCTCCGCGCCGAAGCCGCACGTGAGCTGGTCCTCGTGCGCGACGATCACGCGGTTGGTCTTCTGCACCGCCTGGGAGATGGCATCCCAGTCAAACGGCATGATGGTGCGCATGTCGACGACCATCACGCTGATGCCGTCCTTCTCGGCCTGCTGTGCCGCCAAGAGAGACCGCTGGACCAGCGCGCCCCACGTCAGGACCACGACGTCGGTCCCGTCGCGGCGGACGGCCGCCTTGCCGAACGGGATCATGTACTCCGAGCCCGGGTACTCCCCCTTGTTGTACGTCTGGCGGTAGAGATGCTTGTGCTCGAGGTAGAGGACCGGATCGTCGCAGCGGATCGCGGTTCGCAGAAGCCCGGCGGCGTCCTGCGCGTTGGACGGGAACACGATGCGGATGCCGGGGCAGTGCGCGAAGATGCTCTCGCCGGATTGCGAGTGGTACGGCGCGCCGCCGCGGAGATACCCGCCGATCGCCGTCCGTATCACCATCGGGCACGAGAAGGCGTTGTTCGAGCGGTACCGCATCATCGACATCTCGTCCCGCAGCTGCATCATCGCGGGCCAGATGTAGTCGAAAAACTGGATCTCGACGACCGGCTTGATGCCGCGCGTCGCCATGCCGATGGCGCGGCCGATGATGTTCGCTTCCGCCAGCGGCGAGTTGAACACGCGGGTGCCGCCGAAGGCGCGCTGCAGGCCGTGCGTCACCTTGAAGACGCCCCCTTTGCCGGAGACCGTCTCGAGCGCCGTCTCGCGGCTGGCATCGGCGACGTCCTCGCCGAACACCACGATCTTCGGATCCCGCGCCATCTCCTCTTTGAGCGTCCGGTTGATCGCGGCGACCATCGTCTCGGGCTTCCCCTGGAGCGCCGGTTCCGTGCTGAACGCCGCTGACGAGGGATCGACGTCCGGCGAGTACACGTAGAGCCCCGCCGTGTCGCGCGCGGGTTTCTCGGCCTTGATCGCCTGGTCCGCGGCGGCGCCGACCTCCTCTTCCACCTCTCGGACGAGCTGCTTCAGGTCCGATTCGGTCGCGATCTCCTCAGACATCAGGAACCTCGCGAGCCGCGTAATGGGATCGCGCCTGGATTCGGACGCGCGTTCGTCCGCCGTCTTGTACAGCTTCTCGTCGTCCGACAGCGAGTGCGAGTACGGACGAGTCACCTTCGCGTGCACCAGCGCGGGCCCTTTGCGCGATCGCGTGTAGCTCACCGCGGCGACCATCGCCTTGTAGCTGCCGAGGAAGTCCGTGCCGTCGATGCTCTGGACGAAGAGGCCGGGGAAGGACGCCACCAGCTTCGAGATGTCGCCGCCCGGCGTCTGCACTTCCACGGGGACGGAGATCGCGTAGCCGTTGTCTTCGACCATGTAGATGACGGGGAGCTTGCCGGTACAGGCGGAGTTCAGCGACTCCCAGAACTCCCCTTCGCTCGACGCGCCTTCGCCGATCGACACGTAGGTCACTTCGTCGGACTTGTAGCGCGACTCGCGGCCTTCGATCGACGTGACCGTCTCGTACAGCCGGCCCGCCTCCGCCGTGCCGATCGCGTGGAGGCACTGGCTGCCGGTCGGGCTCGACTGCGAGACGATGTTGAGGCCTTTGTGGCCCCAGTGCGAGGGCATCTGGCGGCCGCCGGAGTTCGGGTCGTCCTTGGCGCCGACGGCGCTCAGCAGCATCTCGAGCGGCGTCATGCCGATCGCGAGGCACAGCGCGCGGTCGCGATAGTACGGATGGAACCAGTCGTGCCCCGGCTTCAGCAGCATGCCCGCGGCGGTGAGCACCGCTTCGTGCCCGGCGCCGCTGATCTGGAAGAAGGTCAGGCTCTGGTTCTTGAGCTGGATTTCCTTGTCGTCCAGCTTCCGCGAGAGCACCATCGTCCGGTACGCGCGCAGCAAATCCTGCGCGGAGAGCCCCTCATACGTGCGCGCGGATGCCGTCTTCTCGGTCTTGACCGCCGTCGCTTTCATGTGCCGGCATTATATAATCACCGGGTTTTCAGAGGGACTTTCATGCCTCCATCCGTGAGCCTCTATCGCTGGGACGAGCTGGCGCTCGAGAAAGTGACCGAGATGATCTCGCGGAAGATCGTCACCGGCGAACGCCAGATGCTGACCCAGATCTACCTGAAGAAGGGCGCGCTCGTGCCGATGCACAACCACGAGAGCGAGCAGATGACCTACGTCCTGCAGGGGGCCCTCAAGTTCCTGATCAGCGGCGAGGAGATCACGGTCCGCGAGGGGGAGGTCCTTCATATTCCGTCCTGGGTCGAGCACCAGGCGGAGGCGCTCGACGACACCTTCGAGCTCGACGTGTTCGCCCCGATCCGCCAGGACTGGCTCGATCACACGGACTCGTACTTCCACAGAAAGTAGTCCGTGAACGAAGCTGGACCCGTAGGCCCGACCTTCAGGTCGGGCGTGCCCCGAGTAGCCCTGGTCTGCGCCGCGAGCAAAGGCCTCGGGAAAGCCTCCGCTGAGGCGCTCGCGCGGGACGGGGCCCGCGTGGCCATCTGCGCGCGAGGCGGGCAGGCGCTGGCGGAGACCGCGGCCTCCATGCGTGCCGCGGGCGCGGATGTGCTCCCGATCGAGGCGGATCTCCGGCGCGCGGACGACGTCGATCGCGTGATCGCGTCCACCGTCGCCGCCTTCGGAGGGCTCGACATCCTCGTGACGAACACGGGCGGGCCCCCGTCCGGCCCTTTCATGACACTCGACGAGCGCGCCTGGCTGGACGCGATTGACTCGCTCCTCCTGAGCGTCGTCCGCCTGTGTCGCGGCGCGATCCCACACATGCAGGCGCGCGGCGGCGGCCGCATCATCAACGTGACGTCGATCTCGGTCAAGCAGCCCATCGAAGGGCTTGTGTTGTCGAACTCGCTGCGCGCGGCGGTCACCGGCCTGGCGAAGACCCTGTCGGTGGAGCTCGCGTCCGACAACATCCTGGTGAACTGCGTCGCGCCCGGCTACACGCGCACCGATCGCGTCACGGAGCTGTCGCAGGCGGCTGCGGCGCGCGAGGGGATCAGTCCTGAACAAGTGGCGCAGCGGACGATCGAGAAGATCCCGCTGGGACGGATGGGCACGCCGGAAGAATTCGCCGCGGTCGTCGCCTTCCTCGCGTCACCCGCCGCGTCGTTCGTGACGGGCGTCACGATTCCCGTCGACGGCGGCTGGACCCGCGGTCTGCTCTGACACGCAGACGCCGGAGAAACGCCGGGCGTGCCAGATGAACGCTCCGATGTTGATGAACGAGAGCAGCACCGTCGCGTCGATGATCGTGGATCCTCGCGGAGGCAAGGGGAAATCCCGGCCAATGCCCTGAAAGAGCAACAGGTTGAGCAGGCAGACGGCGCTGGCGAGGACATACGGCGCCCGCATGCGCGGCAGCATGGCCCCGGCCGCGGCGACGAGCGGCAGCGCGAGATAGAAATGATTCTCGTGCACCTGGACGGACAGCAGGGTGTAGCCATGCACGGCGCACGCTCCGGCCGCCAGCAGGACCGGGAGCGGCGCTCGACGAGCGCGCCAGAACGCCCACAGCATCACGCTGCCCGCGAGGACCGTCCCAATCACCCGCGCGTTCGGATAGCCGAGCGCGACCGCCCGCGAGATACCCAGAATCCGTACGGGCATCGTCCACGCGGTCCACGCGCCGAGGTCGTGGACCGCGTATGAGGCGCGCAAGAGCCAGGTGACGATCCACCATAGGTTGGCCGCTTCGGCCGACAACATGTCGTGGTGGAAGGCCCTGCCGGCGCCCTGCAGCAGGTTCGCCAGCGCGCCGATCCTGACAAACGGCGCGACCACCACCGCGGCGGTGGCGCAGGCCGCCAGCGAGGCGGCGAGCGCGGCTTTCCACCACCCGCGGCGGCCCGCGCGCCGCACGAGAGCCAGCCCGATGGCGGGAAGTATCAGGACGACTTGCAGCTTTGTTAGAAAGGTCAGCGCCAGCGCCGCTCCGCACCAGGCGAACGCGCCGCGCTCCAGCGCGAGGAGCGACACTATTGTCAGCGCGCCGAGCCAGGGATCCAGATAGCCCAGGACGGCGCCGTCGAGGATCACCGCGGGGTTCAGCCAGTAGAAGAGGACGGCGGTGCGGCCCGCGGCCGCGGAATAGCGCCGCATGAGCCCCCAGAGGGCCAGACAGAGCGCCACATCACCCAGCAGGATAGACAGCTTGATCGCGACCGTGAGCCCGACGCCGTCGGTGTACGACGGATCGATCGCACGGTACGCCCGGCCCACCGCCGACAAGGCGAAGAGGGTTGCCGGCGGGTATTCGACCGTTCCGTGCCGGTGGCCCCACGTGAGAACGGCCCGCTCCGGTGGGTCGCCGCCCACGCCGTACATGGTCGAGACGTTGATGGAGCCGGCGTAGCTCCACAACTTCCAGACATCCATGTCGACTGTGCCGCGAAGCGGCAGCCCGGCGGCGCGGATGATCAGGCCGGCGAGAAGAAGGACGGGGAACAGCCGCGGCGACGCCACTCGGTCGACGAGCACGGCTGCAAGTCTAGCGTCAATGGACGTGCCGGTCCCAGTGGGATTTGTCGGAGCGGCCGCCCGAGTACACGTCGAACTTGCGGCGCATCCGGTTCATCTTCCACTTCA
>DAIUEK010000189.1:0-4753 GCA_036845165.1 Vicinamibacterales bacterium
TGCAGACATTGTACGCCCTCACCGCCGTCATCGTCGCCGCCGTGGCGCTCGCCGCGTGCTACGTCCCCGTGCGGCGCGCCATTCGCGTGGACCCGGTCAGCCTGTTGCGATAGTCTTCGGCGGTGCTCAAAGCCGTCTCAGTCGTAGCTTTCGCCTTGATGGTGGCCGGGATCGTCGGCCTCTTCTACGCCGGCGCGCTGTTCGCCAGCCATCCCGCCGTGATGGCGGTCCAGGTCGCCGCCGTCCTGCTGATGATTGCCGCGCGGATCACCTTCGGCCGCCGGAGTTTTCACGCCGCCGCGAATCCCACCGCGGGCGGCATCGTCTCCACCGGGCCATACGCGTACCTCCGTCATCCGATCTATGCCGCCGCGACCTACTTCGTGTGGGCCGGCGCCCTGGATCACTTTTCGTGGATCAATGTCGGCTGGGCGGCGCTGCTGACCGCGGGGGCGTTCATGCGCATGCTGCTCGAAGAACGCATGCTCGTGAAGCGGTACCCCGAGTATCGCGAGTACAAGGCGCGCACCCGCCGGATCGTTCCGTTCATCTATTAAGGTTCTCCAGCAAGTTGCTGAAAAACGCCCTCCTAAACAGTCCGGCGTTCGTCAGGACCTATCTGGCGCGCGGGACGTTCTACGAGCTTCGCCCGCGCGCGCGATAGACCTCGCCCGACCTCGCCCATACCGCTGGCGCCTAGCGGCGCAACGATCTCGTCCGGATCGAGACGAACACTTGGAATGAGAATCACGCTGAGCCGCGGTCTCGCTGTTATAAGATGCCGCCGATTCTTGGTGGCCAAACCGGAAATGTTCGTTACAATGCCCAGCCGCCAATTCCGGCGGCGCAAAAGAAGTGGCGATGAAAAAATCGCTCGTAGCATTCTCTCTCTTGTTGACGATGGTCGCGGCGCTGTCATCGCTGGCCTTCGGTCAAGGTTCCACGGCCGCAGATGCCGATGCCGTCGCAGCCATCACCAAGCTGGAAAACGACGCGGTCAAGGCTGACCTGGCGGGTGACTCTGCCTTCTACCAGAACAATCTGGCCGAGGACTGGACGGGAGGATCGAGCCGAGGCACCTGGGACACCAGACAATCACTCCTGGCCGATATGAAGGACACAAAGAACAACAAGACGAACAGCGAAAGCATCAGCGAGCTGAAAGTCCGCGTTCACGGCGATGTGGCGATTGCCACCTACAAGAACACGTACGACTCGATGATCAAGGGGCAGCACTACGCCAGGACGATCATCAGTACCGATACATTCTTGCGGCAGAATGGCGCGTGGAAGCAAGTCGCCGGCCACAGCTCCCAGGCGGCAAAGTAGCGTCGTCTAACGCCCGACGTGCATGCCGTGCAACACGCGGACCAGCCCGGGGGTTAATTGATCGTCGACCGAGCCATCGCGGAATACTCGAAGTCACTGTGAATCTTCGAATTTCAGCACCTGCTAGGGTTCCAGACGGTTTTAAGGTCCTCTAGATCCCGCTCTGGAGCAGGCAGATGAACTCGCCGAGAATCATCGCGGTCGCGCCCCACACCTGGTGGCCCATCAGGTCGAAGTAGGGGTACTCGATCGCGAGCCCTTCGCGTGTCCGCGTGCCCTGCCGGATGGACGAGGCGTCCTGGAGATCCGCGACCGGCACCTCGATCACCTCTTCCACTTCGTGCGCGGCGGGCGCGAACGTCGGACGTTCGTCGGTGATGCCGACGATGGGGTGGAGGGTGAAGCCGCTGACGAGCACGTAGACGGGCGTCAGCTCGCCGAGCACTCGCACGCGCGCGGGATCGACGCCGATCTCCTCCTGCGCTTCGCGCAGCGCCGCCTGCACGAGCGTTTCTCCCGGATCGGTCGCGCCGCCCGGCAGGCTGACCTGCCCGGCATGCCGGCGCAGCCCGCTCGCGCGCACCGTCAGCGGAATCGACGCGCCACGCTCGCCCGGATAGAGCAGAAGCAGTCCGGCTGCCTCGCGGGCATCGCTCGGGAATTCCCCCGGCTTCCAGCCCGTGCGCGGGGGGGTCGGCATGAACCGCAGCTGCGCTTCGAGCCCGGGCAGGGTGCCGGCCAGACGCTCACGGAGAACGGACTCCAGTTCTGAGAGGTCGCTCGTCATCTCCGCCGTATCGGTTTCTTCCGGACCGGCTTCGACACCTTTGACACCTTCGAGTTCGCAGGGTCCGCCATGGCGCGGTCGGCGAGGAGGCCAACGCTCAGCCCGTACGCATTCACGCAGTTGTATTCGAGGAGGGCCTGATAGTTCGGATAGACGAGAAAGTGCCGCTTGACGCCCGAGACAAGCGATGCAGTGATCTCGGCGATCGGCAGCGCCGCGCCGCTCGACGTGCGCACGCCGAGCTTCTTCCACGTCGCGAGCGGCAGCGGCACCGTCATCTGGCGCCTCGCCAGGCACCCGTCCGTCTGCATCGGCGCGTCCTCGGGCAGACGCGCGAGGAGCGACGCGGGGACGCGGACTTCGCGTCCCCAGGTCTGATCCTTGTTCCACCCATGCGCGGTGAGATAGTTCGCGATCGAAGCGAAGACGTCGGGGGTCGACTTCCAGATATCGCGCTTCCCGTCGCCGTCGAAGTCCTGCGCATACAGCAGGAAGCTGGACGGCATGAATTGCGCCTGGCCGAGCGCGCCGGCCCACGAGCCGCGCATCGCCGCGGGCTCGACGTCGCCGCTGTCGAGAATCCTGAGCGCGTCGAACAGCTCCTGACGGAACATGCCCGACCGGCGCGGGTCGTAGGCGAGCGTCGCGAGGGTCGCGATCGTCGGCCGCACACCGCTGAACCGGCCGAAGTTCGATTCGATCCCCCAGATCGCGATGAGAATGCCCGGCGGGACGCCGTACTTCGCGCCCACCTCCTTCAACACCTCCGCGTGGGCCTGCCGCATCGATTGCGCCGTGCCCACGACCTTCTTCGAGAGGTGCTGCTGGAGGTACCGATCGAGCGTCAGCACCAGTTCGGCCTGGCTGCGGTCGCGCTGGATGACGATGGGGAGCGGCTCGAGACCCGTCAGCGCGCGATCGAGGGTCGGCTCGCTGATCCCGAGGGTCACGGCCTCGGCGCGGACGCCGCTCAGCCATTCCTCGAACGTCGGCTGGGGCAAGGGGGCCACCGGAGCGATCTGCTGGAGCAGGAGCACGAGACCGAGCACGACCGTGGACAACCGCATGTCCATCTATTATGCCGTGCGCGTGGGAGGCAGGTTAGGATCGCCGTATGGCGAGCCAGGATTTCCCGCACATCGAAGAGGCCGCGGCCCGCGCCGTGGCCGACCTGGTGCACGGCTGCACGTTCGACGACTTCCTGCTGACCCCGCAGCGCAGCATCGTCGCCCGCCGCGATCCGGCGGCCATCGATCTCTCCTGCCGCGTGTCTCAGCACCTGACGCTGAAGCGGCCGATCGTGTCCGCCAACATGGACACCGTGACGCGCGCGCCGATGGCCATCGTGCAGGCCGAAGAAGGGGGCATCGGGATCATCGACCGCGGTTTCAGGGCCGGGGACATCCAGCCGCAGGTGCGCGAAGTCGAGATCGTCAAGCGGACGCAGCACGGGGTGATCGCCGATCCCTACAGCGTCTCGCCGTCCGCGACCGTCGAGGAGGCCGCCGCGCTGATGGCGGGTTCCCGCGTCGGCACGCTCGTCGTCGTGGACGAGCACGGCGGCCTGAAGGGACTGCTGACCGAGCGGGACCTGCGGTTCGTCCGCGGCGCCGGCTTGCGCGTCGCCGATCGGATGACGCCGCTGGAGAAGCTCGTCGTCCACGAGGGGCGCGTGTCACCGGCGGACGCCGAGCGGATCATGGTCGAGCGGAAGATCAAGAAGCTGCCCTTCGTCGACGCGGACGGGAAGCTCCTGGGCCTCGTCACGGCGCGCGACCTGATCAAGCAGCACCGCCTGCCGTTCGCGACGCGGGACGAACAGGGGCGGCTGCGCGTGGGGGCCGCGGTGGGGGCGACCGGCGATTACCTGGAGCGCGCGGCGGAGCTCGTCAAGGCGGGCGTGGACGTCCTCGTCATCGACATCGCGCACGGCCACTCGCGCGTGATGGAGCGGGCGATCGCCGAGCTGCGCAAGCGTTTCGGCGACGTCGAGCTGATCGCCGGCAACGTCGGGACCGCCGAGGGCACGCGCTTTCTTCTCGAACGCGGCGTCAACGGGATCAAGGTCGGCATCGGCCCCGGCGGTGGCTGCACGACCCGCATGACGACGAGCTTTGGCGTGCCGCAGGGACAGGCGCTCGTGGACTGCCGCCTCGCCGTGAATGAAGCGGGCGCCGACGTGCCGCTCATCGCCGACGGCGGCATCAAGCGTGACGGCGCGCTCGCGATGGCGCTGATGTTCGGTGGAGACTGCGCGATGCTCGGCAGCGCCTTCGCGGGCACCGAGGAGACGCCCGGCGAAGTCGTCCACAAGTCCGTCCTGCTGCCGGAATCTCAGAAAACCGTCAAAGTGCCCTTCAAGGTGCTGCGCGGGATGGCGTCCCTGGAGGCGATTCGCGATCGGCTGGATGTCGAAGACGCGGACCTCGGGGAGATCGAGGCGATTGGCGCGGAGGGCATGGAGATCAGCGTGCCCGCCCGCGGCTCGGCGCGGACCATCGTCCGCGAGATGACCAAGCATCTGTGCTCGTCGATCAGTTATGGCGGCGCCGGCAGCCTGCGCGAGCTGCGCGAGAAGTTCTGGGCCGATCCGAATCGCTACCTGATCAAGCTGTCAGCGTCGTCGCGGCGAGAGTC
>DAIUEK010000190.1:0-4745 GCA_036845165.1 Vicinamibacterales bacterium
AGCGCGGTGAAGCGCGTCGTGAACTTCTCGTTGGCTTTGCGCAGCGCGGACTCGGCGTCGATGCCGAGCTTCCGACAGAGATTGGCGATCGAGAAGAGCAGGTCGCCCATCTCTTCCTCGCTGCGCGCCGGACCTTCGGAGGCGATCGCCTGCCGCAGCTCGCCGACTTCTTCCTCGATCTTGTCGACGACGTCGATGGGGCGTGACCACTCGAAACCGACCGCGGCGACGCGGGTGCTGATCTCGCAGGCGCGCAGCAGGGACGGCAACGACCTGGGCAGGCCGCGCAGCACGGACCGGCGCTCGCCGGCGTCGGATTGCTCCCTGGCCTTGATCTGTTCCCACTGCTGGTGGACTTGGGTCGGCGTGTCGAGCGGGCGGCCGCCCGGATCGAAGATGTGCGGGTGACGCCTGACGAGCTTCGCGGTGATCGCCCGCAGCGAATCGGCGACGGTGAAGTGCCCCTGGTCGGCGCAGACCTGCGCGAGGAAGACCCCTTCGAAGATCAGGTCCCCGATTTCGCCGCGCAGCGCCTCGGTATCGCCGCGGTCGATCGCCTCGAGGACTTCGTGCGTTTCCTCGAGGACGAATCCGCGCAGCGACTCGAGCGTCTGCTTCAGGTCCCACGGGCAGCCCTGCGGGCCGCGCAGCCGCGCCATGATGTCCACGAGTGCCTGGAACGCGGAGCCGGCGTCGGAAGCCATGGAGCCGATATGCTAGCATCCCGAGGTGGACAATCAGGAAGAGCCTGTCGTCAATTTCACCACCTTCATCCTGCAGCTCGCGACGACGGCCGCGATGCATTTCGGGGATCTCGCCGATCCCGAGACCGGCACGCCCCTCGAGCCGAACGTCCCCGCCGCGGCGCACATCATCGAGCTGATCGCGATGCTTCAGCAGAAGACCGCCGGCAATCTCTCGCAGCCCGAGGCGAAACTCATCGAGGATCTGCTGTACGAGCTGCGCATGCGGTTCGTGCAGGCCCAGCAGGGCGACACGCGCATCATCATCGAGCCCTGACATTGTCGACTGGCGATTGGCGACTGAAGATTTGAGGATCACGTTCCTCGGCACGGGTACGTCACACGGTGTACCCATGATTGGCTGCGAGTGCGCGACCTGCCTCTCGACCGACCCCCACGATACGCGGCTACGGCCGTCCATCTTCGTCGAGACCGGGCGGACGAGCGTCCTCGTGGACGCGGGGCCGGACCTGCGCCAGCAGGCGCTCGGCCACCGCGTCACGCGCGTCGACGCGATCCTGTTCACGCACGGCCACGCGGACCACATCCTCGGAATCGACGACGTGCGGCGGTTCAATGCGCTGATGGACGGGCCGATGCCCTGCTACGGCGACCGCCAGACGCTCGAGGACATCCGGCGCACGTTCGGTTACGTGTTCGATCCGGCCATGCCGAGGGGGGGCGGGCTCCCGCGGCTCGACCTGATCGCGATCGACGGGCCGCTCGTCGTCGGCGACCTCCAGGTCCAACCCGTGCCGGTCTGGCACGGACAGCGGGCGATTCTCGGGTACCGGTTCGGCGCGTTGGCGTATCTCACCGACTGCAACCGGATCGCGGACGACGCGTGGCCGCTCCTCGAGGGGCTCGAGGTCCTCGTCCTCGACGCCTTGCGCGCGCGTCCGCACCCCACGCACTTCTCGCTGGACGAAGCGATCGCCACCGCCCGGCGCATCGGCGCCGCCCGGACGTTCTTCACCCATATGTGCCACGACCTGGCGCACGAGCCGACCAACGCGCGCCTGCCCGCGGGGATGGCGCTCGCGTATGACGGACTCGTCCTGTCAATGTCGAATGGCGAATGCTGAATGCCGTAGCATTGAGTTCTGTGATCGCGCACTTCCCTGAGGACCCGCCGCCCCGCTGGCACAACCCCGTGCTCGCTCTGGGCAACTTCGACGGCCTGCACCGCGGACACGCCAAGATCATCGATCGCGTGCGCCGGCGCGCGGGCGAGCGCGGCGGTACGCCCGCCGCGATCACCTTCGATCCCCACCCCTCGCGCGTCATCCGTCCCGACAAGGCGCCGCCGCTGCTGATGACGACCGGGCAGCGGCTCGAGGCGCTCGGCCGCGCGGGGATGCAGGGGGTCGCGGTGGTGCGCTTCACCCAGGAGATGTCCGGGTGGGATCCCGAGACGTTCGTCCGCACCGTCCTCGTCGAGTGGCTGCACGTGGTCGAAGTCTGGGTCGGCGCGAATTTCCTGTTCGGCCACGATCGCGCCGGCACCTTCACGGTCCTGCGCTCGCTGGGCGCGCGGTACGGGTTCCGCGCCGAAAAGATCGACGCCGTCCGCTACAAGGACTTCGTCGTCAGCAGCACGCGCATCCGCCGGCTGCTCGCCGAGGGGCGCGTCGACGAAGCGGGGGCGCTGCTCGGGCACCACTATTTCATCGACGGCACCGTGGTCCACGGCGCGGCGCGCGGACGGGAGATCGGGTTCCCGACCGCGAATCTCGACACCCCCAACGAGCTGCTGCCTCCGACGGGGGTGTACGCCACGATCGCCGCCATCGCCGGCATCGAGCATCCGTCCGTGACGAACATCGGCAGGCGCCCGACCTTCGGCGACGTGGACCGGGTCCACGTCGAGACCCACCTGCTGGACGCCTCCCGCGATCTCTACGGCGCCCGGGTGCGTCTCTCGTTCGTACAGCGGCTGCGTGACGAACGGGCGTTCCCCGACGTGGACGCGCTCCGCGCGCAGATCGACGCCGACTGCCGGGCGGCGCGGCGGCTGTTTGGGCGCATTTCGCTATAGAATCGTTGAATGGCAGAGTCGCCGCGCCGCTTGGGTCTGCGGCTCACGATCCCCGCGGCCGCGCCGTATCACGCGGTGGCGGGTGAGGTGGCGGGGAAGTTCGCCGAGTACTCCGGCGCCGACGCGGCCGTGGCCGACCGGCTGGCGAAGGCGGTCAAGGAGATGACGGCGAAGATGAGCGACGGCGGCCTCCAGAACTCGATTGACCTGGCCATGAAAGCGTGCGGTGCCGAACTGAGGGTCGACGCCGTCTCCGGATCGAACACCGATCGCGCCACGTGCCCCCTGCCGGACTGAAAATCCTTTGAGACTGTTCAACACGCTGACGCGACGCGAAGAAGAGTTCACGCCTGCGCAGGGCAAGACCGTGCGCATGTACACGTGCGGCCTGACGGTCTACGCGCGCGGCCACATCGGCAACTTCCGCACGTTCGTCGCGCTCGACGTGCTGCGGCGGGCGCTCGAGGTCAACGGCTACACCGTCCGCCAGGTGCGCAACTACACAGACGTCGACGACCGGACGATCGTCGAGTCGATCAAGGCGGGACAGCCGCTGCGCGAATACACGCAGCAGTTCGTCGACGCCTTCGAGCGCGACGCGGCGGCGCTGGGCCTCGAGACGGTGGAGTACGCGCCGCGCGCGACGGATCACATCCCGGCCATGGCGGGCATGATCCACGCGCTCGAGCGGAACGGCCACACCTACGCGAGCGACGGCTCGATTTACTTCAAGATTTCGACCTTCCCGGAGTACGGGAAGCTCGCGCGCCTCGATCACAGCGGCATCAAGAGCGGCGCGCGCGTGGACTCGGACAAGTACGACAAGGAAGACGCCCGCGACTTCGTGCTGTGGAAAGCCTCCAAGCCGGGCGAGCCCCACTGGGAACCGGGGCTGCCCGCCGGACGCCCGGGCTGGCACATCGAGTGCGCGGCCATGGCGGACGAGCTGCTCGGCGACCTGCCGATCGACATTCACGGCGGCGGCGTCGACCTGATCTTCCCGCACCACGAGAACGAGATTGCGCAGGCCGAAGGGGCGACCAGGCGCCAGTTCTCGCGCTACTGGGTGCACGTCGAGCACCTGATGATCGAGGAAGAAGAGAAGACCGGGAAGATGTCGAAATCTCTCGGCAACGTTTACAACCTCGAGGACGTGATCGCGCAGGGCTTTCGCCCCTCAGCGCTGCGGTATCTGTATCTCGGCACGCACTACCGCAAGCAGCTCAAGTTCTCCTGGACCCTGCTGGCGCAGGCCGAGGAAGCGCTCAAGCGGATCACCGATTTCCTCGCGCGGCTGAACGCCGTCCCGGCCGGAGCGGCCCACGCGGCCACCCTTCGACCGGGCTCAGGGCAGGTGGCCACGCGGCTGCAGGAGGCCTCGTCGGCGTTCGCCGACTGCATTCGCGCCGATCTCAATACCGCGGCGGCATTGGGCATTGTGTTCGACCTCGTGCGCGCGCTGAACGCGACGATCGACGCTGGCGACCTGCACGCGGGCGACGTGCCGGCGGTGCGCGCGGCGTTCGACGGCTTCGATCGCGTGTTCGGGATCCTGGCGCTGCGCCGCGACGAGGACGAGCGGCCGCCGGTGCCGGTCGAGGAGATCGACCAGCTCATCCAGGCACGCCGCGCCGCCCGGGCCGGGCGCGACTTCGCGGAAGCAGATAGAATTCGTAAGGATCTGGAGGCGCGCGGCATCCTGCTCGAAGACATGGCTGCGGGCACGCGCTGGAAACGGAAGTAGCCAGTTACCAGTAACCAGCTTCCAGAAGCTGGCAACTGGCAACTGGCAACTGGCAACCGGCAACTGGTAACTGGTAACTGGTAACTGATGCTAAAAGCACCCGACATCAAAACGTCCCTCCCCGGTCCCAGGGCCAAGGCCATCATCGACCGGGACGCGAAATTCGTCTCCCCGTCCTACACGCGCGACTACCCGCTCGTCATCGCCCGCGGGGAAGGGG
>DAIUEK010000191.1:0-4724 GCA_036845165.1 Vicinamibacterales bacterium
GGATCGCGTCCTTCATAGTCGGCATCAGCATGACCATCGATCCCGTCATCGGCTTCCCGTCGGACCCGACGGCGACGCCGGAGATCTTCGCCAGGCGCACGGGCTGCAGCTGGATGTCGACGTTCGGCAGCTCCTGGCCGACGGCGAGCGCGACGCGCTGCGCCTCAGCCGGATTGGGCGTGCCCGGATAGTAGGTCGCCGCGTAGCCCGCGCTCTGGTTGGAGCCGGTCGGACCGCCTGCACCCCCCCCGAGCAGATCCATCACCATCGAGTTCATGTTGCGCAGCGTGGCGCTGACGTAGTACTCGCCCGGCGGAAGGCCGTAGATCCGGAACTGGCCAAGATCGTTCGTCGTCCCGTTCCGGCCTGACGGCGTGAGGCGGCGCTTGCCGTTCTGGAACTGCATCCGCATGGCGGTGACGTCCGCGTCGGCGACCGCTTCGCCGAATTCGTCGACGACGCGCCCGGCGAGGACACTGCCGCGGGGCAGCGACATGTCCGCCTTGTCCATGACCTGCGCATCGACCAGCTCAATCGGGCGGCCGGGCTCGAACGGCCGGTTCTGCCCGAACTGCATCGTCACGAAGCCGGACTTGGATGCGCTCAGGGTGAAGCGACCGGCCGGCAGATCCTTGAATTCGTAGCGGCCCTCGGCGTCGGTGAGCGCGGTCTTGGACCCGATGTCGGGCCCGCTGACGCGTACCTGCGCGCGCCGCACCACCGATCCGGTGTCGCCCGCGACGATGCGTCCGCGCAGCTTGCCTGTGCCGGTCTTGGCCTGACGGCCCGGGGCGAGCATCTGGAGAGGCGCGCCGTCCCCGCCGGGGCCGATGACTTGAATGTTCTGCTGGACGACTTGGGCCCGAGCCGCCGGGACCGCGCCAACGCCAAGAAGGAGAGCGCACACGACAAGCACAGAGAGTGTTCGTTGCATAGGTACCATTATTGGACGAGGTTGGACCGGATCTGGTTGCGCGGTCGCAGTTTTTACGTTTTTTACAATCACGGGTTGCCAGCAGCCAGTTTCCGGTCTCCAGCTGGCTATCGTCTACTTCGTTACCGACAGCGGGCGTTTCCCCTGGTAGCGCGTCCATACATCCGCAACGGCATCCGAGAGCGCGTCGATGAAACGCGGGTGCGCGTTGACCGCCTCCGCCCGTTCCATGAGGACGCCCGTCTCCCTGCACGCCTCGGCGGCTTCGACGTCGAGGTCATACAGCACTTCCACGTGATCGCAGAGAAAGCCGACGGGGCAGAGGACGACGGTGTCGAGTCCGTTCGTGCGTTCGCGGCGCAGGTAGTCGCAGACGTCCGGTTCGAGCCAGGGATCTCCCGGCCGGCCGCTGCGGCTCTGGTACACGAGCGTCCAGGCCGTTCGGCCCACCGCGTCCGCGATGAGGCGCGCCGAGGCCTGGAGCTGCGCGACGTACGGGAACCGCTCCGCCATGGACGTGGGAATGCTGTGGGCGGTGAAGACGAGATGCGCCCGCGCGCGCCGTTCGTCAGGGAGCCGCGCAAGAGCCCGGCGGACGTGATCCGCGTTCGCCTCGATGAACCCCGGATGCGCGTGCCAGTCGCCGGCGTAGACGATCTCAGGGGGCGCGATGCCGGTCTCCGCAAGCGCGATCCGCGCATCGCGGACGTTCTCGCGATACTGCGCGCATCCCGAGTAGCTGCGCTGCGCCGCGGCCAGCAGGCCAATGGCGCGGCGGACGCCGGCGCGCGACATCAGTGTCAAGGTGTCGGCGAGGTAGGGATGCCAGTTGCGCATCCCTACGTGGACGGGAAGGGGAAGGCCACGCGCGCGCAGCGTCGATTCGAGGGCGCGTGCCTGCCGCATCGTCAGGTCGGTCAGCGGTGAGACGCCGCCGAAGCGGTCGTAGTGGTGCGCCACCTCGTCCATACGCTCGGGGCTGACGCGGCGTCCGCGGAGCACGTTCTCGAGAAACGGCCGCACATCGCCGGGACCCTGGGGTCCGCCGAATGCCACCAGGAGTACTGCGTCGAACGGGTGAGACATGCGTTGACCGGATTATACGGGGCCTGTACCCTGCACCAGGACATGGAGACCGGCAGGAGACTCGTCTCGCTCGACGTTTTCCGGGGCCTCACGATGGCGGCGATGGTCATCGTGAACAACCCCGGCGACGGGTCGCACGTCTACTGGCCGCTCGATCATGCCGCCTGGAACGGCTGGACGCCGACCGACCTGATCTTTCCGTTTTTCCTGTTCATCGTCGGCGTCTCCATCACGCTGTCCCGCAAGAGCGCATCATGGGGGGCGATTGTCCGTCGCGGGGCGCTCATCGTCGCGATCGGCTGGCTGCTCGCGCTCTATCCGCGATTCAATTTCGCGCACCTGCGCTTCCCCGGCGTCCTGCCCCGCATCGGCGTCTGCTACATCATCGCCGCGGTCTTCTACCGGCTCACCGCGGGTGACCGGTGGAAGCAGGGGATGAGGCTCGGTGCGATCGCGCTCGCACTCTGTGCCGGCTACTGGCTGTGGATGACGAAGGTCCCCATGCCGGGCGGCGTCACCGGCGATCTCTCGCCGGACGGGAACTGGGGCGCCTTCGTCGACCGCGCCGTCTTCGGCACGCAACACCTGTGGTCGCAGTCGAAGACCTGGGATCCCGAGGGCATCCTGAGCACGATCCCCGCGATCGCCACGACACTGTTGGGCATCGTTGCCGGCTTGTGGCTCGGTTCGACGGCCACGCCGCCTGAGAAGGTGCGCGGTCTGCTCATCGCCGCCGTCGTGGGGATCGCGCTCGGCTACGCGTGGCATCCGTTCTTTCCGATCAACAAGAACCTCTGGACCAGCTCGTATGTCCTCTTCACGGCCGGCGCCGCGTGCGCGTTTCTCGCCCTGTGCTACTGGGCGATCGATCTCGCCGGGGGCGGATCTCCGATCCCAGCGTGGACGAAGCCGCTCGTGGTGCTGGGGACGAATGCGATCACGCTGTTTGCGGCGTCCGCGCTGCTTGTCAAGACGTTGCTGTTCATCAAGCTCACGGCGCCGGACGGGACGCCGGTGTCGCTCTGGCACTGGCTCTACGTGCACGGGTTCGAGCCGTTCCTCAATCCGTACGTCGCGTCGCTGGCGTTCGCGCTGGCGAACCTCGCCGTGCTCTACGCCCTGCTCGCCTGGATGTACCGGCGACGCCTGTTCCTCCGCGTGTGACCCCTTCGCCACCCGACGCACGCTACGGCACGGACCCCTCGGGGAATCCCCTCGACCGCTTCGGGCTGTCGCGCCCCGTCTGGCTCCTCGGGTGGGTGAGCTTCTTCACCGACTCGGCGAGCGAGATGATTTATCCGCTCCTCCCGCTCTTTCTGACACAGGTGCTCGGCGCGAGCGCCCTGTCGCTCGGCGTGATTGAAGGGGTCGCGGAGGGGGCGAACAGCGTCCTCAAGATCGTGTCCGGCTGGCTGGCGGACCGCACGGGCACGCCGAAGAGGCTCGTGCTCGCGGGGTATGGACTCTCGTCGCTCGTCCGGCCGCTCCTGGGGATCGTGACGGCATGGCCGCAGGTGCTGGCGCTGCGCTTCACGGATCGCCTGGGGAAGGGGATCCGCACCTCGCCGCGGGATGCCATGCTCGCGCGCCTCGCGCCGGAGAAGACACGCGGCCGCGTTTACGGCTTCCATCGCGGCATGGACCACGCGGGCGCCGTCGCCGGCCCGCTCATCGCGACCGCCTATCTCTATTTCCACCCTGAGGCGTATCGCTCCCTGTTCATGTGGACGCTCGTGCCAGGGATCATCGTGATCCTGCTGATTCTTCGGGTTCCAGATGAGCGCCTGACGAAAGGGACACGGGACGCAGGGACCAAGGACACAGGGACCCAGGGACCAGGGACTGGCCTGCCGTCGCGCTTCTACAAGGCGATGGCCATCATCTTTGTCTTCTCCCTCGGCAATGCGAGCGACGCGTTCCTCCTGCTGCGCCTGAGTCACCTCGGCGTCGCGGCCGTCTGGATCCCCTTGCTCTGGTCCGGCCTCCACGTCGTGAAGATGAGCTCGTCGGTCGTCGGCGGCATGCTGTCCGATCGCTTCGGGCGGCGAACGATGATCGCGCTGGGCTATGTCTGGTACGCCGCGATCTATGGGGCGTTCGCGTGGTTCACGACGCTGCCCGCGCTGATTCCGACGTTCCTCGCGTATGGTCTGTACTTCGGGCTGACCGAAGGAGTGGAGAAAGCATGGGTCGCCGACATGGCGCCCGCGTCGAAGAGCGGGATCGCGTTCGGCATCTACAACGCCGCGCTCGGCTTCGGCGGCCTCGCCGCCAGCCTGCTGTTCGGCGAGATATGGACGCACGTCTCGCCGGCGGCGGCCTTTCTGACGGGCGCGTCTTTCGCCCTGGCGGCGAGCCTGCTGCTATACTTGGCCTTTTCCAATGCTAAGGATTCTCCTCACTAACGACGACGGCGTGCATTCCGACGGGATTCACGCGCTGGCCGCCGCCCTCCGTTCCCTCGGCGACGTCATTGTCGTCGCCCCGCACATCGAAGCGAGCGCCATCGGCCACGCGCTGACGCTCCGGCGTCCGCTCCGCCTGGAGGAGCTGCGGGAAGGGGTCTTCGAGGTCGACGGCACGCCGACCGACTGCGTCAATATCGCGATCTCCAAGCTCTTCACGACGCTGCCGGATCTCGTCGTCTCCGGGATCAACAAGGGACACAACCTCGGCGACGACGTGACGTACTCGGGCACCGTGG
>DAIUEK010000192.1:0-4692 GCA_036845165.1 Vicinamibacterales bacterium
GTCTTGTACTTGACGGTGACCCATTCGTGGTGGCCCTGTCTGCGCCGGCCTCGGCGCAGACAGGGCCGGCCGTGCCCGCGCCCGGTGCACCTCCTGCAGCGGGCCTCCAGGCTTTGTCGGCGGCGTCGGCGGCGGCATGGGAGGCCGCGGCGCCGGATTCGGGGCAGGCCTGATGAGCGCGCGCGGCGCGCTCCCCGACGCCGAGTCCTACGCGTCGATCGACGAGAACAAATTCCGCCGCGTCACCGATCAGCCGCTCTCCACGTTCTCGATCGACGTGGACACGGCGTCGTATGCGAACGTCCGGCGGTTCCTCAACGAAGGACGGCTCCCGCCCATCGACGCCGTCCGCGTCGAGGAGCTGATCAACTACTTCCACTTCGACTACGCCGACTCGACACAGGGCGCGCCGTTCGGCCTCACGACCGAGCTCGCGGCGTGCCCGTGGAATAACCGGCACAAGCTGGCGCTCATCGGGCTGCAGTCGAAGCGGCTCCCAGCCGGAAAGACCCCGCCGCGTAATCTCGTGTTCCTGCTCGACGTCTCGGGGTCGATGGCTTCCAGCGACAAGCTGCCGCTCGTGAAGACCGCGATGAAGATGCTCGCCGACACGCTGACCGCGCAGGACCGCGTGGCAATCGTCACCTACGCGGGCACGACCGGCGTCAGCCTTCCCGCGACACGCGGCGATCGGACCGGCGTGATCCAGGAGGCGATCTCGGCGCTCACCGCCGGTGGATCGACCAACGGCGGCGCCGGCATCCAGCTCGCGTATCAGATCGCGAACGAGAACTTCGTCAAGGGGGGCATCAACCGCGTGATCCTCGCGACCGACGGCGACTTCAACGTCGGCGTCACGAACATGGACGACCTGACGCGCCTCATAGAAGAGAAACACGCATCGGGCGTGTTCCTGTCGGTGCTCGGCGTCGGCACCGGCAACCTCAAGGACGCGACGATGGAGAAGCTCGCGGACAAGGGGAACGGAAATTACTCGTACCTGGATTCGCTGGCCGAGGCGCGGAGGGTGCTCGTTGCCGAAGCGGGGTCCACGCTCGTGACGGTGGCGAAGGACGTCAAGATCCAGGTCGAGTTCAACCCAGCGCTGGTCGGCGCCTATCGCCTCGTCGGTTACGAGAACCGCCGGCTCAAGGCGCACGACTTCAACGACGATACGAAGGACGCCGGCGAGATGGGCGCGGGCCACAGCGTGACCGCCCTCTACGAGATCGTTCCGGCCGGTGAAGACGTGGACGCGCCCGGGGTCGATCCGCTGAAGTACCAGCGTCCGGCAACGCCGCCACCCGCGACCGTGACGGTGCCCTCCACCGAGCTGATGACGGTGAAGGTCCGCTACAAGAAGCCTGACGGCGACACGAGCACGCTCGTCACCGTTCCCGTCGCCGGCCGCAACACCGCCGCCCCGAAGCACGTCGGCTTTGCCGCCGCCGTCGCCGAGTTCGGCATGCTGCTCCGCCAATCGCCATTCAAGGCGGACGCGACGTGGGCGGACGCCGTGAAGCTCGCGACGGCGCACCGCGGGGAGGACCCGGATGGCTATCGCGCCGAGTTCGTCCGGCTCGTCGAACTGGGGGCCGCCCTGGACCGCCAGAGGTCCACGTCTTCCGACATTTCCCGGCGATAAGGACGTTTTTCGGGCGGCGTCGGCTGTCACGACGATCTCACGCAGAGGGCGCGGATACGCGGAGGGCGCTGCTGACTAGTACCGTACCTTGAGTTGCGCTCTCGGCTTGTCGGCGCTCTCTGCGAGAGATCGTGACAAGCGAGCAATCAGTTTTTACTCCTCGAACTTCTACAGGACAAGCACGAGCTTGCCGATGACGCGGCCGGATTCCAGCTCGCGGTGCGCGTCCGCGGCGCGCTCGAGCGGGAACTCGGCATGGACGATCGGGCGCACGTCGCCGCGATCGAGCAGCGGCCAGACCGCGCGTTCGAGGTCGCGCGCGATGGCCCCTTTCTCCGAAGGCGTGCGCGCCCGGAGCGTCGATCCCGTCAGCGTCAGGCGCTTCTGCAGGACGACGCGCAGATCGATCGACGCGTTCGATCCGCCGATCAGGCCGATTTGCACCAGCCGGCCGTTGAGCCGCAGGCACGCGAGATTGCGCGGCAGGTAGTCGCCGCCGATGATGTCGAGGACGACGTCGACCCCCTCGCCACCCGTCTCGTCGCGCACCGCGCTCACGAAATCTTCAACGGTGTAATTGATCGCGCGCGTAGCGCCCAGGCGGCGGCAGGCCTCGCATTTCTCCGCTGACCCCGCCGTCGCGATCGCCGTCGCCCCGAACGCGCGCGCGAGCTGAATCGCCGTCGTCCCGATCCCGCTGGTGCCGCCATGAATCAGGACACGCTCGCCGGCCCGCAGCCGGCCGCGCTCGAACAGGTTGGTCCAGACGGTGAAGAACGTTTCCGGAATGGCCGCCGCGGCACGTTCTGAAACCGCCTTCGGAATGCGCAGGCACTGTTCCGCCGGCGCGGTGCAGTACTCGGCGTAGCCGCCACCCGCCACCAGCGCACAGACGCGTTGTCCTGCCTGGAGGTCCGCCACATCGCGGGCCGCGACGATTTCCCCGGCAACCTCGAGCCCCGGAATGTCGGACGCGCCAGGGGGCGGTGGGTACTTCCCCATCCGCTGCATGATGTCGGGCCGATTGACGCCCGCCGCGGCGACGCGGATCAGGACCTCACCGGCGCGCGGTTCCGGAACGGGCCGTTCGACGAGGCGCAGGACGTCCGGGCCGCCGGGTCCGGCGATCTCGATCGCCTTCATGAAAGTCGGGATGAGAGTCATGTGTGTCCTCAGGATCGCTCGTCGCCGCTCCGGGCACGCAGATCAGCGCGCGTCATTGGTCGCCGGCCTGGCCCGCCGAAGCCTTGGCGAAGGCGGCACGGATGACCTGCACCTCGCCGAGTTTGACGCCGTGGTTGTCCTCGCGGACCACGCTGGTCCTGATATCGATCCGCCAGACGCGTCGGGATCCGCGCGGGCGGAGCGGGATCGTCAGCGATTGCCAGCGGTCGTCGGTCAGCAGGACGCGTCCGGCGCGCACGTCATCCACGAACACGGTGACGACCATCGGCGCCGCTCCGCGGGCGTCGAACGTGGTGGCCAGCGGAATCCGGATGGCGGTTGCATCAGACGGCACGAAGAACGACGCATGCCCTCCGGACCATCGGAAGACGGAGCCGTCGGGGGCGCGCTCCGCTGGACGCAGGCCGGTCGTCTGATCGATCAGCCACGCCGGATCGCGGAGGTACCACAGCGTGCAGGCCAGGGCCGCGACAAGGGCGAGGACCATCGCGCGCCGCATCACCACCATCCCCGCAGGAACACCGAACGGTACTGCGGCCACGTCGTGTCACTCATCGGCAGCACGCCGTGCCAGTACTGCAGCATTTGAAAGATCGACAGCGCGCACAGCAGCACGACCACCGCCGTCAGGACGCCGCGCAGCCGTGGGATGCCGGCAGCGTGAGCGAACGCCGACGCGAGGCCGAGCGCCAGCACGGGATACACGTCCACGAAACCGCGATGGCCGTAGCTCGCGCCGAACTGCCAGTCCCACCAGCTCGCGATGACGTACGTGTCGAGCATCAGCATCACTGCCGCCGGCAGGCGCCACCGCCGAAGCGAGGCAGGCAGCCAGCCGAAGCCGGCGACCGCCAACAGCAGCAGCGGCGCCCAGAAGAACACGCCCTTCGTCGGACTCGCGAGCACACCCCAGATGTGCGGCGAGGCGAATGTGAACCCGAGCTGGCCGTAGGAGCTGACCAGCCAATGGCCGGTAGCCCGGTGATACAGCCAGAGCTGCGGCAGCACGGCCAGCGCCGCAATCCCCATCGTCGTCAGCGCCAGCCGGCGTGAGCGCACGGCCGCGACGAAGCACAGCGGCATGAGGATGTTCGTGTGGCGGACGAGGATCAGGAGCCCGGCAAGCACCCCGATGACGACGTCGTCACGGGTCCGCCCGGGCTGCCACGCGTCCAGCCGATCGAGAAGGGCGGCGCAGAGGGCGAAGGAGAACGCGTGGCTCCAGACGCTGTCGAACGTCGCGTAGTGAAAAAGGCTCGTGCCGGTCAGGAGGGCCAGGAGGGTGGCCTCCACGACGCGCGCGGAAAAGTGGCGGCTTAGAAGGCGCTGGAGGAACCACAGTCCGGCAACCACGTAACACAATCCCGCCAGGCCGGCCGCGTGCTGGTAGTACGGAGTGAAGCCATCGGGCGAGAGGTTGGTCCACCGCGTCAGGGCGTGCGCCATGCCGAAGAACGGCGCGATGAGGATGGCTTCGCCGACCGGATGTGCATCGACCCAGTGGTGCGTGACCGGCCAGCGGATAATCGCCGTCCACGCAGGAAACTCTCCGCCGCAGCAGTCATCGGCGACGGCGTCGAGCGACGGGTCGTGATAGAGGAACCACGCCGGCAGGTAGACGTAGTACGAGAACGCGTCCGACCGGATCGGTGTTCCTGCGCGGCCCGCGGTATACGCGTACACGTAGCCGGCGAAGCATGCGACCGCCGCGAACAGGACAACCCGCCCTGCCCCGAGCGGCTTCACCGCAGGCCGGACGGCAGGCGGGGAGACGACAACAGCTTCTCGAATTCCTGCCATCGGCGATCGGCGTGGTCGGCGGTGCCGCCGCGGGACTCGATGAACGTCCGGACCAGGTCTTT
>DAIUEK010000193.1:0-4679 GCA_036845165.1 Vicinamibacterales bacterium
TCTACGGCCATTACCTCACCTACATGCTCGTCGCCCTTCCGCTCGGCTGGCTCGCGTTCTCGAGTCTCTTCGGCAAGGGACCGCGCTCCCAGGCCGCATAGCCACTGTGGCCCGTGACTACGGTTTCATCCCCGGCTTCCACGCCGGTTTGAACGTCGAGTTGGCGAGCCACGCGAGCGGCTCGATCATCGACGCGATCGACTCCGTCATGTGCGGATAGTCGATGGTGCGGGTCTCGTCCGAGGCCTGGTGGTAATCGTTGTGAAGCCCGAAGCTCGAGACGGTGTGCGCGACGACGCCACGCCGCGCGAGGGTGATGTTGTCCGACCGGAGGAAGAAGCCCTGGTCCGGGTGCGGGTCCTGCACGAGCCTGGCGCCATGGGCCGCGAGCTCGGCGCCGAGATCCGATCGCTCGTAACCGGTCAGCCAGAGCGTGTGCGCGGGGACGATGGGGTCGGGACGGCCGATCATTTCAAACTCGACGTTCGCGATCATTTTTTCGAGAGGGACGGGGGGCTTCACCAGCAGGTATGCGGCTCCGGCGCCGCCGGCCTCTTCGCTGCCGAAGCACGCGAAGATCAACGTCCGCCTGGCGCGTCCGCGTGTCGCGAGCGCGTCGGCCACTTCTATGACCGCCACCGTTCCCGACGCATCGTCATCGGCGCCGTTGAAGATCTTGTCGGGGCCCGGCACCGTGTCCCGCCGGCCGAGATGATCGAGATGCGACGTAATCAGGATCGCGTCGCCCGATGGATCGGTGCCGCGCAGAATGCCGACCGCGTTGTAGGTCTGCCCGCGTACCGGCTCCGCGGACACGCGGAAATCCAGGCGCATCGGCGTGCCGTCCGGCACCGCCTGCAGGGCATCGGCCGCCTCGTTACTCAGCGTGATGGCCGTGGCCCGATCCGGCTGCTCGCTGAAGCCGTTCAGTCTTCGCGGCAGGCCGACCGGCCGTGGATTCTGCCACCGGGTGCGGGCCTGCGGCGTCTCTCTCGTGAGGACGATGGCGGCTCCCTTCCGGAAGAGCAACCCTGCGTCCTGCGGGGTGCCGTTGAGAAGGAAAACCGCTGCGCCCGGTGCCACCGTGGGATCCGGCGTCGCCTTCATATCGACCCGCTGCAGCGCTCCGTCGATGGCCTCACGCGCGATCGTCCCGACCAGGATTTCCTTGCCGTGGGTCCACCGCGCCCGCGGCGCGGCGTCGGTCCCGACGACGAGGATGGGCGGCGCCGCCACGGTCCGCCGCTCGACATCGATGGTCTGAACGAAGCTGCCCGCGGCGCCTCCGGGCTCGAAGCCCAGGCGCCTGAACTGCGCGCCGACGTACTCGGCCGCAATCTGCTCGTCGCGGGTGCCGCTGCCGCGGCCGTTCAGCGCGTCGCTCGCGAGAAATTCCAGGTGGGCCCGCACGGACGCTTCGCTGACGCCGGCCGCGCCCGGCGTCTTCGGCGTGGTCCGCGGCGCGGCGTGGTTCGCGCAGCCTGCCAGCAGCACAAGGAGAACAGCGCAGAAGCGCACATGTCGTCTCATCCGCCGCGAGCATATCGCAGGTACCAGGGCGCAGAGGCGATACGTACTCTCGCAGAGAGCGCGGACAGGCAGAGGGCGCCTTCCAAAGGAAAGAATCAGTTGGCGCTCTCGGCTTTTCCCCGCCCTCCGCGAGAGATCCGGTCCCCGCGCTCGGCTACCTCAGCGCCCTGCGCGTAAGAAAGAGCGCAGACTACAATGAACCCATGAAGGCGCCCCTCACGCTCGAACTCATCTGGGAACACGATCTCGTGCTGAACGGCCACTCGGGAGACGCGTCGATCGTGCTCGACAGCGCGGGACAGGCCGGCCCGTCCCCCGTGCAGGCGCTCGCGTTTGCGCTCGCCGGCTGCATGGGCATGGACGTCGTGCACATCCTGCGGAAGGGGCGGCTGGATCTGCGCGGCCTCAGGATTTCCGTGTCGGCCGAGCGCGCGCCCGAGAATCCCCAGCGGATCACCACCGTGGCGATCGACTTCACGGTGACGGGCGACATTCCGAAGGACCAGATTCAGCGCGCCATCGACCTGTCGCACGAGAAGTACTGCTCGGTGTGGCACTCCATGCGGCAGGACATCGCCTTCACGACCACATTCTCCGTCGGCAACGTCGGATAGGACCCCGTGCCGCCCGCCCCGATCCGCTCGGTGAAGATTCTGCTAGCATTCGCCGGTGAGCGGGGAGCCGGGCGGGACCCGGCGCACGTATCTCGACGTGCTGCGCGGCGTGGCCGTGCTGGTCATGATCGAGGCGCACGTCATCGACAGCTGGACGCGAGTCGCGGACCGGCGATCGCGGGCGTTCGGCGAGTCTCTGATCCTTGGCGGGTTCGGTGCGCCGCTGTTCCTGTTCCTCGCCGGGGTCGCGGTCGCGATGTCGGCGGGCTCGAAAGCGCGGCGGACGGGGGACAGCCGCGCGGCCGTCAGGGCCGTGCAACGACGCGGCCTCGAGATCTTTCTCCTGGCGTTCCTGTTCCGCTTCCAGTCCTTCGTCCTCAGCCACTCCCCGGCGTGGGCGATGCTGAAGGTGGACATCCTCAACATCATGGGGCCGTCGATCATCCTGGCGGCGACGCTGTGGGGCGTGTTCCGGACCCCGCGCGCGCGGATCATCGCGTTCGCCGTGGCGACCGTGGCGATCGTCTGGACGACGCCGATCATCCGCCACGCCGACGCGCTCGCGATCCTGTCCCATTCGCTCGAAGGCTATCTCCGCCCCGTTCCAAACCTGACCAATTTCACCCTCTTCCCGTGGATGGCGTTCGTGACGGCGGGCGCGCTGACCGGGGTGATCCTCGATGCCGCCCGGAGCCCCGACGCGGATCGGCGGGCGAACCTGGGGCTCGGCGTCGCGGGTCTCCTGGTCGCCTTCGTCGCCTACAAGACGTCGTTCTTGCCGCCGCTGTGGGTGCGATCGAGCTTCTGGACGACCTCGGCCAGCTTCTTCTTCATCCGACTCGGGCTGATGATCGCGGCGATCGGGCTGGCCTACTTGTGGGAACAGCGGCCCACGGCCGGCCGCCGGTGGAGCCCGCTGCGGCTCCTCGGGCGGTCGTCCCTGTTCATCTACTGGATCCACGTCGAGATCGTCTACGGGCTGATTTCATTGCCTTTACACGGGGCTTTCAGCCTCCGGGGGGCCTGGATCGGCCTGGTGCTCTTCTGGCTGCTGATGCTGGCGGCGGCGGTCGGGAAGGACCGTGGGACGAAATGGTGGCGCGGCGACACCGTAAACCGTTATAAAGGTGGAGCTTATTTAAGAAGCTCGGCCGGGGGGGTCAAGCCTTGATGTTCTGGAGCCGACACAATATAAACATGGTACTGGAGGCCTATTGATCAGCGTCGCCGCCATCCGGATGCAGCAGTTCGGGGTGCAGTTCTATCAGGCATCTCTCACGGCCAACGACATCGACAAGCTCGTGCGGTTCGAAGTCCTCAATTACGGCGAACAGGCTCAGCCTGTCCGCGGTGGTCGCAAGAAGAGCAACGTGCCATCGAAGGTCAACTGGGATCTTCTGGAGCGCCGCATCGCCTCGAGCGACAAGGCCTATCAGCGGGCGATCATCCGCCGGAAGATCGACGAGCTCGTCCAGTATTACGAGCAGTGCCGCCAGGCGAGGGACCTGCCGTCCATCGCGGGGGCGGTCATCATCTCGTGCGACGAGGCGCTGAGGTTCGATCCCGTCGACACGGATTCCCCGCTCGGGATACTGAAGGTGCCGGAGCGCGAAGGGATCCTCCGCGCGATCGACGGGCAGCACCGGCTGCTCGCGCTGCACGCGGACATCGAGCGGTTCGGTGACGAGCCCTTCACCGTGCCCGCGATCATCTTCGACCGTCTCCCCGAAGATCACGTCGTCCAGATGTTCGTGACGATCAACGCGAAGCACACGCGGCTGAACGCGTCGCACCTCGTGTCGCTCTCCGGGCGGCAGCTGTATCGTGACGAGAACCTCGCCGCGGCGCACGATGTCGTCCGCGCGTTGAACGACCGCGAAGACTCGCCGCTCTACGGGGAGATCAAGCTGCTGGGTGTCGGTACCGGCCGCGTCGCGCAGGCGCCGCTCGCGCAGGAGATCAAGAAGCTGTTCGCCCTGGAAGCCTTCGGCGCCGGCACGAAGGGGGAGGCGTTCCGCGAAGAGTCGAAGAAGTTCTTCGTGAATTACCTGAAGCAGGTCGCGCAGGTGTTCGGCGCCGCCTGGAACGGCCGCAAGTACAGCATCAAGAGCGCGAACGCGCTCCGCGCCTTCGTGCGCGTCGCGCCGGACATCGTCCGCCGGCTGGACCAGGAGCATGTGGACCGCACCGACTTCCGCGCCATCGGCCGTACCATCGCGCCGTGGGGCCGCCGCATCGGCGACCTGCGGTTCGAGACCGAAGGGGCCTGGAAGCGTGGCGGGACGACGGTGGATTCGCTGACGAAGGAGCTGCGGCTGGCGCTGCAGTACCCCGAAGGGGCGGCGGTCTGACGACCGCCCTGTCGGGCAAAGGGCAGGGGGCCTGGGCATAGGGCTGCGGTCTGACGACCAAGGGTGTCGGGCTGGGGGCAGTGGGCCTGGGCATAGGGCTGCGGGAAGTCCCAGATGCGCGAGGAGCCAGCGTCCTCAGCCCCATGCCTAGGCTCTCAGCCCCTGGCCCTAAGCGAGGGGTTCG
>DAIUEK010000194.1:0-4670 GCA_036845165.1 Vicinamibacterales bacterium
CCCGCAAAACGGCCGGCTGCATCTACCGTCCCGACCACCACCAGGCGGTCGGCGTCTTTCACCGGCAACGGCCGTAGAAGGATGGCGGCGAGCAGGGACCACGTCGCCGCCGCCGCTCCGATTGCGCACGCCAGCGTCACGATGGAGACGACGGTGGCTCCCGGCCGCTTCGTGAGTCTCCGAATTGCCAGCCGAAGCTCATCCATCAGGCCTCCGCCTGTCTGCGCTCTCTGCGAGAGATTGTACGTGACAAGCAGCCGCAGCAACCCGGTAATAACAAGTTCCAGTCTGCTCAGCGCCCGTCTGCAGCCCGGAACGCCCTCATCAGCCACGGCAGGAACGCCTGGATGCGACGATTCCAATAGCCCCACGTATGGGCGCCCGGGACCTCGTGGTACTCGTAGGCGAGGCCTCGCTTCTTCAGCGCCGCTGCGAGCTCCCGGTTGCTGTCCAGCAAGCCGTCCTCGGTTCCGCAATCGAGATAGAGCGCGGGCGCGCGAGCCGGCACCGCCTTCTCCACGACCAGGAAGATGTCGTTCGCCGTCCGTGTTTCGCTTCCTGCCGGTCCGTAGATCTTGTAGAGCTGCTCCTTGTACGCCGTCAGCCCATCGTCGAACTTCGGATCCGTGACGCCGAGCGCGGAGCTGAAGCCGGCGGCGGCGGCAAACGTCGCCGGGCGCTTCAGCCCGATCTTCAGCGCACCGTAGCCACCCATCGACAGTCCCGCGATCGCGCGGCCGTACCGGGATCGGATGACCCGGTACTTGCTCTCGACGTCCTTCACGAGGTCGTCCGCGATGTAGTCCTCGGCGCGCGGCCCCTTGTCCGCGGCGTTCGTGAACCATGCGTTCTCGCCCTCCGGCATGACGATCACCAGCGGCACGGATCGAGCGATCGTCGCGAGGTCCGTCCGCGTGCTCCAGTCCATGTAATCGCCGGCCAAACCGTGCAGCAGGTACAGCGCGCGGTACCGCGCGCCCGACTGCTCGTAGCCTTCGGGCAGCAGCACGCGGTATTTCATCGTCCGCCCCAGCGCCGCCGACGCGACCGTGTCGTCTCTGTACGGCGGTGGAACGGAGCGATTCGGCTGCGCGGTTGGCGCCTGCACGAGCAGCCACGAGAGGGTGAGCAGTGGAAGCATGGGGTAGGATTATAAGGATTTATGGCTGGGTGGGAGGGCTTCTCCGGCATCAACAGCGGATATGCGCTCGAGCTGTACGAGCGCTTCCGGAAGGATCCCTCGTCGGTGGATCCGGCGACGCGCGCGATCTTCGAGCAGTGGACCCCGCCGGCCGATGCGGACCAGGCCGGGGGCGCGGCGGCCGACGTGCCCGTGCGCGCCGCGGTGGCCGCGGTCAATCTCGCGCAGTCCATCCGCCGATACGGCCACCTGGCGGCGCAGATCGATCCCCTGGGCTCGAAGCCGACCGGCGATCCGACACTGCACCCCGAGCGGCACGGGCTGACCGAGGACGACCTGCGTCGCATTCCGGCCACGCTCGTGTCGTCGCCGCTCACCGGGCAGGCGTCGAACATGCAGGAGCTCGTCGCCGCGCTCCGGCGCGTCTACTGCTCGACCACCGGCTACGACTATGCGCAGATCTTCGTCCCCGAGGAGCGGCAGTGGCTGCGCCACGCGGCCGAGGGCGGACGGTTCCGCGCACCCGCCGATCCCATCAACCCGGTCGCGCTGCTGGACCGGCTGACGCAGGTCGAGGCCTTCGAGCGCTTCCTCCACCGGACGTTTCCGGGCAAGACGCGCTTCTCGATCGAAGGGCTCGACATGCTCGTGCCGATCCTCGACGAGGTGATCGGCGAAGCGGGCGAGGCCGGCATCGGCTCGATCCTCATTGGCATGGCGCATCGCGGACGCCTCAACGTCATGGCGCACGTGCTCTGCAAGCCCTACGAGCAGATTCTCGCGGAGTTCAAGGATCCGGTGTCGTCGCGCAACTTCCGCGAGGACATGGCGTGGACGGGGGACGTGAAGTATCACGCCGGGGCCCACCGCGCGATCAAGGACGGCCGCACGATCAACCTCGAGATCTCGATGCCGCCGAACCCGAGCCATCTCGAAGCGGTGGACCCGGTCGTCGAAGGCATGGCGCGGGCGGCCGGGACGACGACCGACAAGGGGGGGGCGCCGAACTTCGATCCCACGCGCAGCGTTCCCATCCTCATCCACGGCGACGCCTCGTTTTCGGGGCAGGGGATCGTCGCCGAGACGCTGAACCTCAGCCGGCTCCGCGGCTATGACACCGGCGGCACGATTCACATCATCGTGAACAACCAGCTCGGGTTCACGACGGACACGCGCGATTCGTACAGCACGTCGTACGCGAGCGGCCTCGCGCGCGGGTTCAAGTTCCCGATCGTGCACGTCAACGCCGACGATCCGGAGGCGTGCGTGGAAGCGGCGCGCCTGGCGTTCGCGTATCGCGCGACGTTCCAGCGCGACTTCCTCATCGACCTCATCGGCTACCGGCGCTGGGGACACAACGAGGGAGACGAGCCGGCGTTCACGCAGCCGGTGATGTACCAGAGGATCGCGAGCCATCCGACCGTGCGCGAGATCTGGGCGCGCACCCTCGTGGCGCGCGGCGTCATCGACGCGTCCGTGCCGGACGCCTTGAACAGGAAATACATGGACCAGCTGCAGGGGGCGTTGGACACGCTGCAGCCCGAGCAGGACTTCGTGGAGCCGCTGCCGGAGGCCTCTCCGCCGGGCGCGGCGTCGAAGGCGCACACGGCCGTCCCGATCGAGCGGCTGGCCGAGCTGAACGCGTCGCTGCTCGCGGCCCAGCCCGGATTTACGATTCACAAGAAACTCGAGCGCCTGAGAGAGAAGCGCGGGCAGGCCCTCTCGCAACCCGACGAGCGGACCGTCGACTGGGGGTTCGCCGAGGAGCTCGCGCTCGGGTCGATCCTCGCGGACGGCGTCGGCATCCGGCTGACCGGCGAGGACGTCGAGCGCGGGACGTTCAGCAGCCGCCACGCCGTGCTGCACGACGTCAGGACCGGCGCGATTCACGTGCCGCTGCAGGCGCTCCCGCAGGCGCGCGCCGGGTTCGAGATCCACAACAGCCCGCTCTCGGAGAACGCGGCGATCGGGTTCGAGTACGGCTACAACGTGCAGGCGCCGTCCCGCCTCGTGATCTGGGAAGCGCAGTACGGCGATTTCATCAACGGCGCGCAGGTCATCATCGACGAGTTCGTCGTGTCGGCGCGGCTCAAGTGGGGGCAGCACCCGTCGTTCGTCCTGCTCCTGCCGCATGCGCACGAGGGGCAGGGGCCCGATCACGCCAGCGCCCGTCCCGAGCGGTTTCTGCAGATCGCGGCGGACACGAACATGCGGATTGCCAACTGCACGACCGCCGCGCAGTACTTCCATCTCCTGCGGCGCCAGGCGGCGCTGCTGCTGACGGACCCGCTGCCGCTCATCATCCTGACGCCGAAGGGCCTGCTGCGGCACCCGCTCGTCGCATCGACTCCCCGCGAGCTGGCGGAAGGGCGTTTCCACGTGGTGCTGGACGACAAAGAGGGGTGCGGCCGAGCCGGCGACGTGCGGCGGATCATCCTGTGCACCGGCAAGGTCTACGTGGATCTCGTGGGCAGCGACCGGCGCGCGGCCGCGCGCGACGTCGCAATCGTCCGCGTCGAACAGCTCTACCCGGTCCCGGCGAAGGGCCTGCGCGCGACGCTCGACGCCTACGGCTCCGCGGACGACATCGTCTGGGTGCAGGAAGAGCCGGAGAACATGGGCGCCTGGGACTTCATCCGTCCGCACCTGATCGACGCGGCGGCCGGGCGGCCGGTGCGCGCCATCGCGCGACCCCGCAGCGCGAGCCCCGCGGAAGGCTCGGCGGGGCGCCATGCGCGCCAGCAGCAGGTGCTGATCGAGGCGGCGTTTGCGCCTTCGGGGAAGCGCACAAAGGCCGGGGCGAAGCCGGCCCCCGAACAGGTGGCGGGATAAGAGGTTGGCGGGATTGCCATGACCACGACGATCTCACGCGGAGCGCGCTGAGGGGCAGAGAACGCAGAGATCCTTCCTAAAGAAATCTGCGCCCTCTGCTCCTCTGCGGCCTCTGCGGGAGATCGTACGTGTCAAGCAGTTTCGAGAGAGGTTCAGGATGTTATGTCCGCGAACGTGATAGTTCCCGAAGTCGGCGAGTCGATCGTCGACGCCCGGGTGGCGAAGTGGCTGAAGAAGGAAGGGGACGCCGTCAACGTCGGCGATCCGCTCGTCGAGCTCGAGACCGACAAGATCGATCTCGAGGTCGCGGCCCCCCAGGCGGGCGTGCTCAGCAAGATTACGCACGGGGATGGCGCGGACGTGAAGGTCGGGGAGGTGCTCGGGGTGATTACCGAGGGGAGAGCCGCCGCGGGTCCCGCCTCCGCCGTGGTTTCCGCTTCCGCCAAGGCTCCGGCGGACAAGACGGCGGACAAGACGGCGGAGAAGCCTGCAGACAAGGCGCCCGCGAAGACCCCGGCCCCGGAGGCCGCGAAGCCGCGCGCGACCCCCGCGGCCAGAAACGTCGCGCAGCAGAACGACGTCGATCTGCAGAAGGTCCAGGGCAGCGGCGACGCCGGGCGCGTGATGAAGCGCGACGTCGAAGCCGCCTCCTCCGAGGCTTCCGCCTCCGCTCCTGCTACGGCGGACAAGCCGGCGC
>DAIUEK010000195.1:0-3422 GCA_036845165.1 Vicinamibacterales bacterium
AGGACGGGCCTCATCGAGCCCGGTGGTGGCGGCTCAGGCTCCCGCGGCGCACGTGTTCGAGCTGCGCACCTACACGGCCACGGAGGGCAAGCTCGCGAACGTGAACGCGCGATTCCGCGATCACACCCGCGCCATTTTCGATCGGCACCATATGAAGAGCGTCGGGTACTGGACCCCTTCCGACAGTCCGCTCGCGGGAAACACGCTCATCTACATCCTCGAGCATCCCAGCCGCGAGGAGGCGACGAAGAACTGGGCCGCCTTCCGGGTGGATCCGGAGTGGGTCAAGGTCAAGGCCGAGAGCGAGGCCGCGGGGCCGATCGTCGCGAAGGCGGAATCCGTCTTCCTCAGCCCGACGGATTATTCACCCATCAAGTAACCGTGCCTCCGAAAAGCCTCAGGCGCCCACTCGTGCAGGCTTCTTCCCGATGGTCGTGATGCTGATGGGCCCGCCGGGCTCAGGGAAAGGGACACAGGCCGTGCGGATCGCCGAGCGCTACTCGGTCCCGCACGTCTCCACGGGCGACACGTTGAGGGCTGCCGTGAAAGCGGGAAGCCCGCTCGGACGCCAGGTCGCGGAGACGCTGGCGTCCGGGGGCCTGGTCAGCGACGCGCTCGTCACCGATCTCGTGCGCGAGCGGCTGTCCGCGCCGGACACGGCCAAGGGGTGCATCCTGGATGGTTTTCCGCGGACGGCGGCGCAGGCCGAGGCGCTCGACACGATGCTGGATCCGGCGGCGCTCGTCGTCGTGCTCTTGGTGGCCGCGGACGACGAGATCGTCCGCCGCCTGGCCAAGCGGCGGATCTGCGACGCGTGCGCGATCACGCAGTCGGTCCCGGATGATACGGACCCGGACCGCGACGCCTGCCCGTATTGCGGCGGCAACCTGATCCGCCGGCCCGACGATCATCCCGAGACCGTGCGCCGGCGCCTCGCGACGTATGCGTCCTTCGCGACGCCCGTGATTGAGTTCTATCGGGGCCGCAGGACCTTCGGCACGATCGACGGGCTGGAGAGCCCCGACACGGTCACGGCGGTGTTGTGCGCGCACATCGACCGCGTGCGAAATGCGCCGCCAGGGTCAGGCGGAGCATGACGCGCGTCGCTATTGCGACTTGCGGAGCGTGCGGACGACCCGGCCGACCGGCTTCCCGTTGAGGCTCACGATCGCGCGCATCAGGTAGTCGCCCGGCGACAGGGTCGCGATGTCGAAGCCGCCGAAGGCGATCCGCATGTCCTCGGTGGAGCCGGGCTTGACGCTCGTCTGGGCGCTGGCGAGCGGCGACCCCTCGGGCGTCGAGACGATGTCGAGATCGACGGTCACCGTACCCCCTTTGGGCACGCCGTAGATTTCGAGGAGCCCGATCGCGACGGGCTCGTTGCTGAAGTCGAGGCGCGGGGCGAAGCCGCCCCCGCCCTGCTGCGTGCCGAGCACGAGGGTGCTTATCTTCAGCGGATCCGCGCGCGGCACTTCGGCCTTGAGCTCGTAGTCGGTGGTACCGGCACGCCCCGACGCATCGACGGCCGCCACGCGCATGCGGTACGTCCCCGGCGGCGCGGCGAGTGCCGCCTTGATCGGCCGCTTGGCCAGGTCCGCCGGCTGCGCGCTCCACTGCTTTTTCAGCGTGTTCTTTTCATCGAAGAGCCCGATGCTCGCGGAGGTGATGGCGACCGCCGGGTCGATCCCTTCGAACAGCGCGACGATCGTGATCTCGTCGCTGCCCGGCGTCCGCGACGTATAGCCGGCGGCCCGGAGGGGCAGATCGTGCTGCTCCCCCATGACGCGCAGCATCTCTTTCGGCGACGCCGCGGCCTTCGGGATGTTGCCCTTCGGCATGTCGACGTTCGGCCGCGCGCGCAGCTTCACCTTGTCGCGCGTCGAGCGGAGATCGACGCGGTACGTCTGACCGTTGCGCTCGTCGGGCTCCGGCTCGAACGTCGCGACGTAGTACGCGGCGGTCTCGCGCAGCAGCCGCGAGACGGCGCCCTGCGGGTTGCCGGCGAGCGGCTGGAACTCCGCGCCCGTGACCCCCGCGAGACTCTCGAATCCCGAGTCCTGGGTTGTTGAACGGGTCGCCATCCCGTCGACGACGTGGAAGAGATACAAGTCCGCGTGCGCCGTCGAAGCGACCTGGCCGATGTTCTCGAAGTCTTCCGGTGTGACCAAGCACACGCCGCTCGTCCCTTCGGATCTCCTCCCGCCCATTCGGGCCACTGCGGCGGACGGCGGCGTCAGGCCGGCGGAGAAAATCACGATCGTCGTGGGCGTCCCACCGGTCAGGGCGAGCATCGAACCGGCCGCCGCAAGGACGCGCTTGGTCCGGCACGCGGCATCGTCGTCGCTCTCGTTCGAGATGGCTTTGCCCGTGAGCGCGCTTGCCGCGAGCTGCACCTTGGTGATGTCGCCGCCCGGGCGGAGGTTCACCTGCCCCTGCGTCGTGAGGAGCCCGACCTGGTCGCTGGCCGGCAGCTCCGACATGAGCATGCGGAGGGCTTCCTTGACCGGTCCCTCGCGACCGAAAGAAATCGAGTCGTCGTCGACCAGGATGTGGATGACGCGGCCGTTCCGTTCCACGGCGTTGCTCGAGTAAGGCGGCGGCAGGACGGACCCGCCGATCGCCGGATCGGCCGCGGTGCTGTGCACGAGCGTCAGCGACTGAATCTGCCGCGCCTTGCCGTTGATCTTCAGCGCGATCTCGGCTGGCTTCAGGTCGGCGACCTGCTGCCCGTCGTCCGTGAGCGCGCGGAAATCGATCCTGACGGCCGCGCTCGCCTTCGCGGGCTGCGCCCACGCCGCCGCCGGGGTCAGCGCGAGGACCACGAGCGCCGCCGCGAGACGTCGCATCACGGCTTCTCCTGTTGCGTGGTGGTGGACGCCGTCGGCTTCTTCTTGAAGAGCGACGCCACGTCGCGCTTGCCGCGTTCCGTGTAGGGCACCCCCTTGTCCATCCACTCCGGCAGGGGCTTGCCGAGCAGGTAGTGATCGAAGAACTCGTCGAGGTGGACGGTCCAGTATTTCTGGTTGTCCCGGATGCGGAGCCCGTGCTTCTCGCCGTTGAACACGAACATGTACGCCTCCTTGTTCAGCCGGCGCATGGCGCTGAAGAACTCGATGCCCTGCTGCCAGGGGACCGCGTCGTCTTCGTCGTTGGCAATCGTGAGATACGGCGTCTGCACCTTCTTCACCCAGAAGATCGGAGAGTTCTCGATGAACTGCAGCGGCGCGTCCCAGGGGGGCGCGCCGATGCGCGACTGGGTCTTCTCGTACTGGAAGGCGCGCGACATGCCCGTGCCCCAGCGGATGCCGCCGTAGGCGCTGACCATGTCGGACACCGACGCGCCGGCTTCGACCGCCGCGAACATGTTCGTCTTCGTGATCAAGTAGGTGATCTGGTAGCCGCCCCACGAGTGCCCCTGGATG
>DAIUEK010000195.1:3522-4669 GCA_036845165.1 Vicinamibacterales bacterium
TCGTCAGGAGCGCGCGCAGCTTCTTCCCGTCCGCGTTGACGTATTCGATCATCTCGGACGTCCCCATCAGGTAATTCGCGGCCTGCGGGTTCGCGTCCGAGACCTTCTTCATGTCCTTGAACGTGGTGTCGCTCGTCCACAGGTCGGGGAACTCCTCGAAGCGCGACAGGGTGAAGACGACGGTGTCGGTGTGCTTCGCCTTCGTCACGGGCCCGAACGCCTTGTCGAGCATCACGACCTTCTCGGGGGCCGTCGTGGCGGCGAGGCTCGGCACGCGGTAGAAGCCGGTCGCGCGCGTGCGGTCGTTCGTCGCCGACAGCAGCAGCGGCGTGTTCGCGGGCACGATCCGCTCATCGGGATCCATCGCGCGGTAGCGGAACATGATGTCCTGCTTCCGGCCTTCGCCGCTCGTCAGCATGCGCGCGCCGGTGCCGTCGGCCTTCACGTCCCAGATGTCGAACTTGTCGTAGAGGAGAACCGACTTGTCGTCCGCCGTCCAGCCGCCCGTGCCATACGCGCCCGGCAGATCCGGCGTCGTGTTGTCCTGCTGGAACCTGCTCGGAACCTTTTCGGTCAGGCTCGCGCGCACGCCGTCGGCCACGCGATACGTGAACCAGTGGCCGCTGCGCTCATCGAAGTACAGGACGTACTTCCCGCCCGGCGACATCGTCGTCGTATTGCTGCCCCAGTGCTCGAGCACCTTCTTCGGCTTGCCGCTCTTCAGGTCGAGCAGGAACACGTCGTTGTAGTCCTGGTCCCAGGAGATTTCCTGGCGGTACGGCATGTCCGAGGTGGCGAGCGCCTGCGTGGGATCGTCCCCGGGATTGACGGTGGGAAGGTCCGGCGTGGCCAGCTGCACGAACCGCTTGTCCGCGAGGTGGACGACGGCGCGGTAGCTGCGCTCCAGTTCCTGCTGTTCGCGGACCTTCTGCATCGGCTGGATCAGCGGATCCTTGTAGCTCCAGAGATCGACCTTCGTCGGCGGCGGCGTCTTGTCGTCGGGATCGGGCGTCGGGGCCGGCGGGGCGCCGGTGCCGAGGTACAAGCGGCCGCCGTCCTTCGAGAACCTCGGCGCGGCGAACTCGCTGACGACCATGCCCTTGAGAATGCCGGGCGTCGACGCCGACGCGACTTCGGCGGCGGCGGC
>DAIUEK010000196.1:0-4659 GCA_036845165.1 Vicinamibacterales bacterium
CCTGGCGACTGGGCTAGAGAGAAACTCAGCAACTATTGAGAAAGCTAGACTTTACATTATGTAATGTTTACTTTACATTTAGTCATGTATGACTGAACAAAACGATCGACATCACGGCATTCGGCTGACCGGCCCGATTGCCATCGTGACGCTGCTCTGGGTGGCGACGCTGTTCGCGGTGAAGCTGCGCCCGATTTCTCCCGGGCAGGGCCTCGCTCTGCGCGTGGCCCTCGTGGTCGCCGGCATCGGCGGCTTCCTGCCGTGGGTGTACGTCTATGTGAAGTCCATCCGCGCGCAGGACGAATTCAATCAGCGCATCCATCTCGTCGGGATCGCGATCGCCTTTGCGCTGACGGGCGTGGCTTCGTACGCGTGCGATTTCCTCGAGCGCGCCGGCTTCATCCCGGTGTTTCCGGCGAGTGGCCTCTGGGTGCTGATGGTGATCCTCTGGTTCGGGTCGATGGTAGGCACGTCGCGGTACTACCGATGAAGAACCGGCTGCGCGTGCTGCGCGCGGAATGCAACTGGTCGCAGCTCGAGCTGGGGCTGCGCGTCGGCGTCTCGCGCCAGGCGATCAACGCGATCGAGACCGGCAAGTACGACCCGAGTCTCCCGCTGGCGATGAAGATCGCGCGGCTCTTCGACCAGCCGGTGGAGGACATCTTCGAACTGGAGGAGACGGACTGATGCCCTCAGGAGAAAGAGACCTGACCCTCGCCGCTGTCGCGCCACTCGCGATCGCGGACAAGACCTTCGCGCGCTGATATCCTCCTGGCATGGAATACGTGCGTCTTGGCGCGACCGGGCTGAAGGTCTCGCGCATTTGTCTCGGCAGCATGCTCTACGGCGATCCTGCGTGGCGACCGTGGATCCTGCCCGAGGACGCCGGCCGGCCGCTCATCAAGCGGGCGCTCGAGGGGGGCATCACCTTCTTCGACACGGCCGACATGTACTCGCTCGGGAAGAGCGAAGAGGTCCTCGGCCGCGCGCTGAAGGACTTCGCGTCGCGCGAGAAGGTCGTCATCGCGACGAAGGCGTATTACCCGATGAGCGACGATCCCAACGATCGCGGCTTGTCGCGCAGGCACCTGATGTCGGCGATCGACGCCTCGCTCACACGGCTCGGCACGGACTACGTGGACCTCTACCAGATCCACCGCTGGGATCCACAGACGCCGATCGAGGAAACCCTTCGCGCCCTCGACGACATCGTCCGCAGCGGCAAGGCCCGCTATATCGGGGCGTCGAGCATGATGTCGTGGCAATTCGCGAAGGCGCTGTATCTCGCCGACCGCCACGGGTGGGCGCGGTTCGTGTCGATGCAGAACCATTACAACCTGGTGTATCGCGAGGAAGAGCGGGAGATGATGCCGCTCTGCCGCGAGGAGGGCATCGGCGTCCTGCCGTGGAGCCCGCTCGCGCGCGGATTCCTGGCGGGCAACCGGACGCGTGGGAGCGATCGGTCAGCGACCCCGCGCGAGAAGTCCGACGTGTTCGCTCACAGCCTGTACTACAGCGACGCCGACTACGACGTCGTCGATCGCGTGATCGAGGTCGCCTCGGCCCGCGGGGTGGCGCCGGCGCAGGTCGCGCTGGCCTGGCTGCTCCGGCAACCGGGCGTGACCGCCCCGATCGTCGGCGCCTCGAAGATGGAGCAACTGGATCAGGCGATCGGCGCGCTCGAGATCAAACTGACGGAGGAAGAGTGTGGCCGGCTCGAGGAACTGTACCGGCCGCACGCGGTACTGGGAACTTAGGGCCTACCGCCTACTCTCTTAGAGTTGCGTGAGTTCCGGTTCCAGCCCCTCGGCCATCTTCGTGAACGCGCGATACGCGCGGCCGAGCGCCTGCTGGCCCGCGGTCTCGATCAGGTAATGCCGCCGCCGCCGGCCGCCTCGCTGCGGCGACGGGTCGCCGATGTACGAGACGATCATCTTCTTCTTTTCCAGGCGTCCCAGCGTCATGTAGACCGTGCCGATCGACGCGTCACGCCCGGTGCGGTCGCGGATCTCGCGGCGGATCGCCGCGCCATACGCGCCGTTCCCCAGCCGCACCAGCGCGAGCAATATGAAATGCTCGAACTCGCCGACGATGGGCGCGTAGTAGTCCTGGATTTGTTTCACATTGTTATGTATATCATGCAGGCTCAGCCGATAATTGGTCTTGCGGACGAAGTCCCGCCCGACCATAATCGGTGGCTTGCCGGACCTGCGAGGTCCGCCCGGCCGCGAACACAGGGTCCGGACGACAAGCTACGAAAAGGACAACCGCATGGGCTCCGCATCGTCAGGCGACGCGATCCGCAACATCAACGAACACGGCGCGTCACTCCGCAACACCGCATCCACCCCCCACCGCAAGGCGGCCGAGGAATTCGGATCGCTGACCTTCAACGAGGAAGTCCAACGGGCGCGCCTGCCGAAGGACGTGTTCCGATCGTTGCGTCGCGCGAGCGCGCACGGCGAAGCGCTGGATCCCAGCGTCGCCGACATCGTCGCCAGCGCGTTGAAGGACTGGGCCGTCGAGCACGGCGCCACCCACTACACCCACTGGTTCCAGCCGATGACCGGCATCACGGCCGAGAAGCACGATTCGTTTCTGAACCCGACGTCCGACGGACGCGCGGTCGCGGAGTTCAGCGGCAAGGAGCTCGTGCGCGGGGAGCCGGATGCCTCCAGCTTCCCCTCGGGCGGCATGCGGTCAACGTTCGAGGCGCGCGGCTACACCGCCTGGGACCCGACGAGCCCTCCCTGGCTGCTCATGTCGTCGCACGGCGCGACGCTCGTCATCCCGACGGCGTTCGTGAGCTGGACCGGCGAGGCGCTCGATAAGAAGACGCCGCTCTTGCGCTCTCAGGAGGCGCTCTCGAAGCAGGCCGTGCGCATCCTGAAGCTGTTCGGCTCGAAGGCGAACCGCGTGATGACCACATGCGGCGCCGAGCAGGAGTATTTCCTGATCGACCGGCAGTTCTACTTCAACCGGCCCGACCTGATTAACGCCGGCCGCACGCTGTTCGGCGCGCGGCCGCCGAAGGGCCAGGAGATGGAGGACCACTACTTCGGGTCCATCCCCGATCGCGTGCTGGCCTTCATGATGGAAGCGGAGCGCGAGCTGTACAAGGTCGGCGTCCCGATCAAGACGCGCCACAACGAGGTCGCGCCGAGCCAGTACGAAGTCGCGCCGATCTTCGAGAACGCCAACGTCGCCACCGATCACCAGATGATGACGATGGAGATGCTGCGGCGGGTGGCGCCGAAGTTCGGCCTCGCCTGCCTGATGCACGAGAAGCCGTTCGCGGGGGTCAACGGCTCCGGCAAGCACCTGAACTGGAGCATGAGCGACGAGCTCGGGAACAACCTGCTGAACCCGGGCGACACGCCGCACGACAACATCCAGTTCATGGTGTTCTGCGTGGCCGTGATCCGCGCGGTGAACAGGTTCCAGGGGCTGCTGCGCTTCAGCATCGCGAGCGCCGGCAACGATCACCGGCTCGGCGCGAACGAAGCGCCGCCGGCGATCATCTCGATCTTCCTGGGCGACATGCTCACCGACATCTTCCAGCAGGTCGAGAAGGCCGGCAGCGCGAAGACGACGAAGAGCGGCGGCATCATGGACATCGGCGTCAACGTGCTGCCGAAGCTGCCGCGAGACGCCGGGGACCGCAACCGCACGAGCCCATTTGCGTTCACGGGCAACAAGTTCGAGTTCAGGGCCGTCTCGTCCAACCAGAGCATCGCGCTCCCGAACGTGTGCCTCAACGTCGCCGTGACCGACTCGCTCGACTACGCGGCGACCGAGCTGGAGAAGGGCCTGAAGGAAGGCAAGACGCTGCAGGCCGCGGTGAAGTCGCTGCTGACGAAGATGATCAAGGAGAACAAGCGGATCATCTTCAACGGCAACAACTACTCCGACGAATGGCAGAAGGAAGCGGCGAAACGCGGCCTTCTCAACCATCGCACGTCGGTCGACGCCTACCGCGAGGCGCTCAACCCCGAGGTGACGAAGGCGTTCGAGAAGTACGGCGTCCTCAACGAGCGCGAGCTGCACGCGCGCTACGACGTCGCGGTCGAGCAGTACAGCAAGACCGTCAACATCGAGGCGCAGCTGATGGTCCTGATGGCCAACCGCTACATCCTGCCGGCGGCCTACCGGTTCCAGGGACAGCTGGCGGAGACCGTGGCCGCGGTGAAGGCCGCGGGGGCGACCGCCAGGGAAACGCGGCGCGCGCTGGACGACGTCTGCCGGCTGACCGACGAGTGCAAGCAGCGCGTCGATCGGCTCCACGTGCTCCTCGAGCACGAGGGAGCCGGCGACGCGGAGAAGCACGCCAAGTACTTCCGCGACAAGGTCATCCCGGCGATGAATGCCCTGCGCGAAGTCGGTGACTCGCTCGAGAACATCGTCCCGCAGGACCTGTGGCCGCTGCCGACCTACCGCGAGATGCTGTTTGTGAAATAGACCCAACGCGTCGTGGCGCACAGCTCTGCCGTGGCCAGCGCGGCGACGACAGGGCTGGCTCAGAACCGCAACCGTCCGTCGCCGACGAGCACGCTCCGCCCTCCGACGCGGACGCGCGTGATCGCTTCACCGCCGGCGTCGATCGAGATGTGGATGCGACTCGCCCTCAGCATCTTCACGCCCTGCAGGCTGACGATCCGT
>DAIUEK010000197.1:0-3167 GCA_036845165.1 Vicinamibacterales bacterium
GGGAAAGGTGGTGAGAAACACCACCCCGTCAGGGGGGAATGCTCGTGAGAAACCTGTCAGGAAAGGGTCCCTAGATCGTGAGAACTGACAGCGCTGGATGGTCGGCTCGCTACCTCTGCGGTCGAGAACCACCTGGCTACGCGTTCGCCGCCGCCCTGACGATGACGGCGTGTGGACTGTGGCATGGTGCGCGGTGGACCTACCTGGCGTGGGGAATGGCGATGGCGACGCTGATGGTGGCCTCGGTATCCACACGGAGGTTGCGCAACCGGGTGGTCCTCACCTTCGCGCTCGTTTCGCTCACCTGGGTGTTCTTCCGCGCCGACTCGATCGAGAGCGCGCTGCGGATCCTGCGCCTGATTCCCGGCTGGGTCGCGGCATTCGTCTCGCGCCTGTTCGAGGGCCTGGCTGGCCGCGGGCCGCTCGACGTCGGCCTGATGCCTGGCCGAGATGGATCCGCTGGCCAGTCCACGTGGGGCTGGTCGTGGTGATTGTCCTGTTCCGCGCGCCTGCGTCGGCACGGTTCATCTATCAGGGATTCTAGATTAGTCGGAACTGACGATGAGGGGTCGGCGCTGGCGATGAAGGGTCGAAAGAACGCCCCGGACGCTTTCTGCCGCTGTGGCGGGGCGCGACGTGAGGGCGCCTCTACCACCCCTCTTCCGGCGATATAACTTTTGACGCATTATTCCTCGCGAGGCATATATGCCTTCGACTCACGGAGGACCGCGATTCTGCTTGTCGGCGGCGACAAGACTTGCCATGACCGGTGGTATGAGGAGAACGTCTCGCGAGCGGACGCGCTCTACGACGAGTACATGCGGACGCTCGAGCAGGAAGGACTGATATGAAGCGCCGCAAGTGGGCGAACATCAAGGCGCGGGTGAGGCCCTCCACACGCGACCTCATCGAGGCCGAGGCGCGCGAGCTGTCCGATGAACTCCACTTGTCCCAGCTCCGCAGAGCCCGCGGTTTGACACAGGAGGCGATGGCCGATCTGCTCGGCGTGAGCCAGGCGGAAGTGTCGAAGATGGAACGCCGCAGCGAACTCTACATCGGCACGCTGCGGAAGTTCATCGAGGCGATGAACGGCGAGCTGGTGCTGGCGGCCCGCTTCCCAGATGGCGTCGAGGTGCCGATCAAGCTGACCGAGGTGGAAGACGCGGCTTGAAGGTATGAGCCCTCAACTTGTTCTTCCGGTTCGTTGGCCTGCATAGATCCGAATCCCATGATTTCTTACTGAATTCGATTTCGATTTGGACCGATAAGTAGGCCAAAACAGGCGTGAACTGCCCTAACACCCTCCCCGTGAGAGAATGCCAACATGATTGATCCCCTGGTCACCGCCGCCCGCGAGGCACGCGAGCGTGCGCGCGCGACGTTCTCCCACTTCAAGGTTGGCGCGGCGCTTGAAACCACGGACGGTCGGGTCATCACCGGCTGCAACATCGAGAACGCGACCTACGGCCTGACGCTCTGCGCCGAGCGCGTGGCCATGTTCAAGGCGGTTTCGGACGGATACGACTCGTTCCGGCGGATTGCCGTCGTGGCAGATACCGAAGAGCCCACCCCGCCCTGCGGCCCGTGCCGGCAGATTCTCTGGGAGTTCGCGGGCGATATCGAGGTGATCCTGGCCAACCTCGAGGAGGAGAAAGGGCGCTACCGCATGAGCGAGCTCCTGCCGCTGCCCTTCGACGCACGGCTGCTCTCGAGATAGGGATTCGGGGTCAGGGGCCAGGGACGAGAAGGCGCGGGTCACGGCCGACCCGGTCTCGGCCCCCCGCGGCGACCCGCCGGTCGCCCCTATGGCGGTTCCCGGAACCCGATCCTCGGTCCCGGATCTCCGACCCTTCATCGTCCCGCCTTCGTCGCTCCGGGCCCCTCATCGTCAGTTCCGACCCTTCATCGTCAGTTCCCGACTCGTCTGCGTCAGCTCCGCCCCCCCCGACCCCTGTCTGTTATCATCTTTCCCATATGCTTCCAACCGTTGAGTGGCAGGACGATGCCATTGTAATGATCGACCAGCGCAAGTTGCCGGGCGCTGAGGTGTATGTGAAGTGCCAGACCGCGTCCGAGGTGGCGCGCGCCATCAAGACGATGATGATCCGCGGCGCTCCGGCGATTGGCGTGTCGGCGGCGATGGGCCTGGCGCTCGGGATGAAGAAGAGCAAGGCGACCGGCACGGCGAAGTTCGCGGCCGAGTTCCAGAAGACCTGCGAGCTGCTGGCGTCCACGCGGCCGACCGCGGTGAATCTCTTCTGGGCGATCGACCGGATGAGGAAGTGCTTTGCGGCGGCCGTGCAGGCGGGCGCGTCGGTGGACGAGATCAAGACCAGGCTGGAGAGCGAGGCGCGCTGTATCCACGACGAAGACGTCGCCGCGTGCCGGGCGATCGGGCGGTTGGGCGGTGAGCTGGTGCCGCAGAAGGCGCGGATTCTCACGCACTGCAACGCGGGCGCGCTGGCGACGGCGGGCTACGGGACAGCGCTCGGCGTCATCCGCGGCGCGATCGAGCAGGGGAAGCAGGTGAGCGTGTTTGCCGACGAGACGCGGCCGTTCCTGCAGGGCGCGCGGCTGACGGCGTGGGAGTTGACGCACGACGGGATCGACACGACGGTCATCACCGACAATATGGCTGGCACGTTCATGCGGCAGGGGATGATCGACCTGGTCGTGGTGGGCGCGGATCGGATTGCGGCCAACGGCGACGTGGCCAATAAGGTCGGGACGTACGGCGTGGCGGTGCTGGCGAAGGAGCACGGCATCCCGTTCTACGTGGCGGCGCCAAGCTCGACGCTCGACCTCGCCACGGCCAGCGGCGCCGGGATTCCGATCGAGGAGCGGCCGATTCGCGAGGTGACTCACGTGGGGTCGACGCGGCTGACGCCCGAGTTGGCGAAGATTCGCAACCCGGCGTTCGACGTCACGCCGGCGCGCTATGTCACGGCCATCATCACCGAGCGCGGCGTCTGGCGCGCGCCATACGAAGACTCGCTGCGAAAGGCTATCGGATAGGCGATGATGGGTGTGGTCGAAGAGTTCTGGGAGTCGGTGATTTCCGGGAGTCGAAGATTTCCGAGAGTCGAAGAACGCTGAGAATCGATGACGTGCGTCGGCCCGGACCCTTCGTCGTCCGTTCCGACCCTTCGTCGTCCGTTCCGACCCTT
>DAIUEK010000197.1:3267-4658 GCA_036845165.1 Vicinamibacterales bacterium
TCGTCCGTTCCGACCCTTCATCGTCCGTTCCGACCCTTCATCGTCAGCACTGACTCTTCTGCGTCAGCTCCGACTATTGTGCGTCAGTCCCGACTCCTCTGCGTCAGTTCCGACTATTGTATGCAGATCCTAGGCATTGAAAGTTCGTGCGATGAGACCGCCGCGGCGGTTGTGGCCGAGGTGGACGACCCGGCGCGGCCGTGGCAGATCCGCTCCAGCGTGGTGGCATCCCAGGTGGAGATCCATCGCGAATGGGGCGGCGTTGTTCCCGAGCTGGCGTCGCGCCAGCACGTCAGGGACATCTGCGGGGTTGTCGAGCGGGCGCTGGCCGATGCCGGGATTCGGATCCCAGATCGCGGGTCTGCCTTCGACGTCGCTCAGGCCAGGAAAGACCCGCTCGACACCGACGTCGACGCGCGCAGCGCCGATAGCTGGCTCGAGGCGTTGCGTCAGGGCATCGACGCTGTCGCCGTGACGCAGGGACCCGGGCTGGTCGGATCGCTGTTGGTGGGCCTGCAGTTTGGCAAGTCGCTCGCCGCATCGATCGGCAAGCCGCTCATTCCAGTCCATCACCTTGCGGGCCACATCGAGTCGCTCTTCCTCCACAACGGGCCTTTGCCGCTGCCGGCGGTCGTCCTGGTCGTCTCGGGCGGGCATACCAGCCTCTACCGGGTGCCTTCCCCCGGCGTCTACACGCGCATTGCGCGGACGAGAGACGATGCGGCGGGGGAGGCGTATGACAAGGTGGCGAGACTCCTGGGGCTGGGGTATCCGGGCGGGCCGGTCATCGACAAGCTGGCGCGCGAGGGAAACGACCGGGCGATCCCGTTTCCGATGACGCGCATCACGCACCGCGACCGCAACGCGCCGGACGTGGCCGGGCGCCTCGATTTCAGTTTCAGCGGGATCAAGACCGCGGTGATGCGGTACGTGAAGAAGGCCGACCGCACGTTTACTCCGGCGGAGATTGCCGACATCTGCGCGAGCTTCCAGCGGGTGGTTGTGGAAGCGCTGGTGGACCGGCTGTTCGAGGCGGCCTGGCGATTCGGCGCGAAGAGTGTGGGGATCGCGGGCGGCGTGTCGGCGAACGGGAGGTTGAGGGAGGATGCCGCCGCGCGCGGCGCCGAGTTGAGCCTGCCGGTGTTCCTGCCGACGCTCGCGTTGTCCACCGACAACGCGGCGATGATTGCCGCGGCCGGCCTGCGCCGCTACCGCGAAGGTGTCAGGGCCGGCTGGGATCTGAACGCTGACGCGGCGCTCCGGCTCTAGGCGCGACAAGGCGGACGCCGGCCGGTGAGGCGGCGGCCGCGGCCCGGTCTGTCACTCCGGGCTCCGCTCGGAAGACCTCGCAAGTCGCCCGTCACGCCAGCCCGGTCCCCGTCCGCCTCTCT
>DAIUEK010000198.1:0-4643 GCA_036845165.1 Vicinamibacterales bacterium
AAGTTCCGCAACACGCTGCGGTACCTCGCGTCGAACCTCTATGACTTCGATCCGGCCGGGCGTGTGCCGCTCGACCGGATGCACGAGGTGGATCGGTTCATCCTCTCGCGGTACGGCACGGCGGCGGCGGCCGTACTGCGCGGATACGAGCGCTACGACTATCCGTTGATCTTCCAGACGCTCAACCAGTTCCTGACGGTGGATCTCAGCGCGTTCTACGCGGACGTCTCGAAGGACCGTCTCTACACGTTTGCCGCGGGATCTCCGGAGCGCCGTTCGGCGCAGACCGCGATGTACGTGATGGCCGATGGCCTCGCGCGCCTGCTGGCGCCGATCCTCCCGGTCACCGCCGACGAGTTGTGGCGACACCTGCCCGCCTCCGCTGCAGCTACGGCGGACGCGCGTGAAGCGTCCGTGCACCTCGCGGACTTCCCGCGCGACGTCGAAGGCCTGATCGACGCCGACGTCGACGCCCGATGGGCGCGGCTGCGCGAGATCCGTGACGAGGTCAACCGCTCGCTCGAAATCGCGCGCCAGGCGAAGATCATCGGCACGTCGCTGGCCGCCCGGGTGGACCTCACGGCCGGCGGAGAGACCGCACGGCTCCTGCGCCGCCACGAGGCGGACCTGCCGATGCTGTTCATCGTCTCGCACGTCACGCTCGACACTTCGGGGGCGGAGGGGGTCAGCGTCTCGGTGAGCCGCGCCGAAGGGGACAAGTGTGAGCGGTGCTGGCGCGTGGTGCCCGAGCTCTCGCGGAACCCGGGGTCCGAAGGGATCTGCAGCCGCTGCATCGAGGCGCTGCCGTGACGGGTCCGCTCGTGCGCCCCCTCGAGGTCGCCGCGATCGGCACGATCGTCGCCGTCGATCAGCTCAGCAAGTTCCTGGTGCGCTCGACGATCCCGCTCTATGCCAAGCGCGTGATCATCCCCAGCCTGCTCGACTTCACGCACGTGCAGAACACCGGAGCGGCGTTCGGGCTGTTGAACGCGGCGGACTTTCCGTTCAAGACGGCGCTCATGATCGCCATCGCCACGCTCGCGCTGGTCGCGATCTCGATCTACGCGCGGCAGCTCGGCGCGCACGAAAAGCTCTCGCGCTACGGGCTCGCGCTGATCCTCGGGGGGGCGTTCGGCAACCTGATCGATCGCGCCCTCGCCGGCTACGTCGTCGACTTCGTCGACGTGTATTGGGGCGAGGCGCACTTCTGGGCCTTCAACGTCGCCGACGCCGCCATCACCATCGGAGCCATCCTCGTGCTGCTCGAGATGGTCGGGCTGGGACGCCGCCATGCATCCAGTCCTGTTTGATCTCGGCGGGTTCACCATCTACGCCTACGGCGTCATGCTGGCCGCCGCGTACCTGCTCGGGCTGCAGGTCGCGCTCGTCCGCGCGCGCGCGCGCGGGCTCGACGGGCAGCGCGTGATGGACCTGGGGATCTGGATCATCATCAGCGCCCTCGTCGGGGCGAAGCTGCTGCTGCTCATCGTCGATTTCCGGCAGTTCACCGACAACCCGCGCGATCTGTTCGGCCTCGCGCGATCGGGCGGCGTGTTCTACGGCGGGCTGATCGCCGCGGTCGCCGTCGCGCTGCTCTACCTGCGGCGCCACAAGCTGCCGTTGTGGACGACGACCGATGTCTTCGCGCCGGGCATCGCGCTGGGCCACATCATCGGACGCCTCGGGTGCCTGCTCGCCGGGTGCTGTTTCGGCCGCCCGACCTCTGTGCCCTGGGCCGTGACGTTCCACGATCCCGCGGCGATGCTGAACGTCGGGACGCCGCTCGGCGTGCCGCTCCATCCCACGCAGCTCTACGAAGCCGGGGCGGAGCTGCTCATCCTCGTGTTTCTGCTGGCGTCGGAACGGCGCGGGCGTCCGTTCCCCGGGCGCACGTTCTGGAGCTACTTGCTGTTGTATGGCATCTCGCGGTTCATTATCGAGTTCTATCGCGGCGACAGCCGCGGGATGGTGTTCGGCGTGCTGTCGACGTCGCAGTTCGTCTCCGTCATCCTCGTCCCGCTGTCGATCGTCATGCTGGTGGTGCTGAGCCGGCGGCCCGATCCGATCCGTCACGCCGCCACCCAGCGGGCGGCCGCATGACCTCGTCACCGCTGAACGCGTCGGTGGGCAAGCGCGAGGTCGAGGTCGGCGGGGAGTACGACGGCGTTCGCCTGGACAGTTTCCTCTCGGCGCTGGTGTCCGATCGATCGCGGTCCCAGCTCCAGAAACTGATCAAGGAAGGGCGCGTCATCGGCCCCATCACGGATCTGAAGGCCAGCACACCCGTCAAGGCGGGACAACACTTCATCCTCGACATCCCTGCGCCCGAGCCGTCCACCGCGGTGGCAGAGGACCTGCCGCTGACGATTCTGTACGAGGACAGCGACCTCGTCGTCATCGACAAGGCCGCGGGGATGGTCGTGCACCCGGCCGCGGGGCACACGAGCGGCACCCTGGTGAATGCCCTGCTCCACCACGTGGACGATCTGAGCGGCATCGGCGGCGAGCTGCGTCCCGGGATCGTCCATCGCCTGGATCGCGGCACCTCAGGCGTGATGGTCGCGGCGAAGAACGACACTGCGCACCAGGAGCTCTCGCGGCAGTTTCACGATCGTGAGGTCGAGAAGGAATACATCGCGCTCGTGTGGGGGACGGTACAGGCCGGAAAACGGATCGACGCCGCGATCGGGCGCGATCCCGGTGACCGGCAGAAGATGTCCACGCGCGCGCGGCGGGCGCGTAGCGCCGTCACGCGCGTGACGAAGGCGGAGCACCTCAGGGGGGTCTCGCTGCTTCACGTCGCGATCGCGACGGGCCGCACGCACCAGATCCGCGTCCACCTGAACGCCATCGGCCATCCGATCGTCGGCGACCAGACGTATGGCGGCGTCCACCGCCACGTGGCGAACGACGTCCGCGCCGTGCAGCGCCTGGAACGCCCGTTCCTGCACGCCGCGCGGCTCGCGTTCACGCATCCGTCCGACGGCCGGCGCCTGGAATTCTTGTCGCCGCTCCCGGCGGATCTGCAGTCGGTCCTCGACGCCATCCGGGAACGGCAGGCGGAGCCGAGCGCAGATCTTTAGTCTGCCTGAGGTACACATGTCTGACGCCGAACAGCTCGAATCGGAGCGGGTCTTCACGGGGAAGGTGTTCTCCGTCGACCGGGATCGCGTGCGGATGCCCAACGGCCGAGCGGTCGCGGTCGACGTGGTGCGCCATTCGCGCTCGGTGGTGCTCGTCCCCGTGCCGGAGCCGGGCAAGGTGATCCTGATCCGGCAGTACCGGTACGCGGTCAATGCCTTCCTGTGGGAGCTGCCCGCCGGCAGCGTGGACGAAGGGGAGTCGCCGGAAGACGCGGCGCGGCGCGAGTGCCACGAGGAGATCGGCCTGGTTCCCTCGACGATCGTCAGGCTCAGCGCGATGTATCCGACCCCAGGGTACTGCGACGAGGAGATGGTGTTCTTCCGCGTCTCGGGTCTCGAGGACACGACCGAGAAGGCCGAGGTCGACGAGGATGAAGACATCGAGTCCAGGGTCTTCGAGCTGCGCGACGCCCGGGACATGATCCGCCGCGGCGAGATCGCCGACATGAAGACGCTCGTCGGCCTGGCGCTCATTTGACCCGTCGGCATCACGGCCGGCACTGCAACGCCCTCCCAATGAGTCGCCACATTGGAATCGGCAAAGACTCGAACGCCAGCACGCCAGCCATGAGGATGAGTTTCGCGACGTCTTTGCCCCATAGCTCTCGGAATACACTGACGCCAGGGACGATGGCGTCCGCGCGCGAAGCCGTCTGAAGGTACGCGCCCACCAGCCAGACGTGCGGCATGACGTACACGAGCGCGAGAGGCCACGTCCAGCGCGCGTCCGCGCTCACCGCGGGCAGCAGGTTGTAGGGATCGGCGCATGCGCGTTCCGCCGCAAGCCGAACGCTGAGCCCTGTGAAAGAAGGGAAAAGAAACCACCATGACCGGATGAGCCATGCGCGCGTGAACTCGTGCCTCACGTGCCCATTCGTTTCTGGCATTGCCACACGTCGTAATATCTCGTGACGCCGACCCGTGTGTACGTCGCTTCGAAGACTCGACGAAAGTCAGCCGGATACAACGGGCGCAGAAACGCCGCCGCATAGCCATTCACGCCGGTGAAGGGTCGTTCACCCTTCGGAATGAGCCAATAATCAACAAGGCACGCCGCGAGCGCGTCGGAGGTTGCCCTGGGTATTTCCACACCCGCCAGCTGATGCTCTCCAACAGCCGGTTGATCCAGCAAGTACATACCACTTCTGAAGACCAGGACTGGTCGGGCAAGCGTCAGCGCTTCGGTCTGGCCATACCCCATCTGAACGACACCTGCGTGCGTCGCGGTGAATTCCTCGAGGTCGCGCACGTCCATGACTGATCGCTCGGCGCGGATGGTCGTCACGAATTGAGCCTGCTGCGCCAGCGCAATCGCGAAAACGGTCGCCACGAATGCCACCACGATTCTGGCGAGAACCGGCGCGCAGGGCCGAGCAGCAGACACGCTTGAGAGCTGCCATCCGACCATATAGGTGATGACGGGAAGGAAGGGCATCAGGTGATATGGCCCTGCGCGCCGGTTCTCGCCAGAATCGTGGTGGCATTCGTGGCGACCGTTCT
>DAIUEK010000199.1:0-4640 GCA_036845165.1 Vicinamibacterales bacterium
GGCCGGGACCACGGGGTCGGAGGCCGGGACCACGGGGTCGCAGGCCGGGACCACGGAGTCGCAGGCCGGGACCAGGAACCAGAAAGGAATGCTCGTGGGCAGGAGTCACTGGCACCAGGAAAGGCAGTTCGGCGTCAGCGTGGGCCTCGTGCTGCTCGTGGCAGCCGCGTGGTTCTTCTGGCGCGGACGAGGACCGGCGGTAGTCGGCGTGCCGGCAGTCGTCGGCGGCCTGCTCGTGCTGTTCGGCGTGGCGTTTCCGCGCGCGCTCGTCTACCCAAACCGCGCGTGGATGGCGCTGGCCGAAGCGCTGTCGTTCGTCTCGATCCGCGTGATCCTCGGCCTGCTGTTCTTCCTCATCTTCGCGCCCCTCGGTGCGTGGCGGCGGATGCGCGGCTGGGACCCGCTGAACCGGCGCGCGGCGGCCGACCGGGCGAGCTTCTGGCACCCGTACTCGCCGCGCCAGGCTGACCCGAAGCACTACGAGAAGATGTTCTAGACGGAGACGGATATGTCCAAGGTTCAGGTGCTCGTCGAGTTCTGGGAGTTCCTTCGCTACAACAAGAAGTACTGGATCGCGCCGATCGTGATCTTCCTGATCCTCGCGGGGCTGATCCTCGTGCTCGCGCAGGCGACGCCGATCGCGCCGTTCATCTACACGCTCTTCTAGGACAGGGCTCTCATGACCGCGGTGCTCGGGATTTCCGCTTTCTACCACGACTCGGCAGCGTGCCTCGTCATCGACGGCGAGATTGTCGCGGCCGCGCAGGAAGAGCGCTTCACTCGCAAGAAGCACGACCCGGGCTTTCCCGCGAACGCCTGCCGGTACTGCCTCGCGGAGGCAGGGCTGAAGCCGAGCGACCTCACGCTCGTCGGCTTCTACGAGAAACCGCTCACCAAGTTCGACCGGCTGCTCGACACCTACCTCGACTACGCCCCGCGCGGGTGGAGCTCCTTCATCCAGGCGATCCCGCTGTGGATGAAAGAAAAGCTCTGGATGGGCGACACCATCCGTCGCGAACTGGCGAACATCGAGGCGCCCGGCGACCCGAAGGCCGCAAAGAAGATTGGCCGATCGTTCCCGTGGAAGGTGATGTTCGGCGACCACCACGAGTCGCACGCCGCGTCGGCCTTCTACCCGTCGCCCTTCGAAGAAGCGGCCATCGTCACCGTGGACGGCGTCGGCGAGTGGGCCACGGCCTCGCTCGGCATGGGCCGCGGCGCCGAGTTGAAGCTCATCAAGGAGCTGCGCTTCCCCGACTCGCTCGGCCTCCTCTACAGCGCGCTCACCTATTTCACCGGCTTCAAGGTCAACTCGGGCGAATACAAGGTGATGGGGCTCGCGCCTTACGGCGAGCCGCGCCAGTTGTCGCTGCTGCGCGACCGGATCGCGCGGATTTGCGACGACGGGTCCATTCACCTGGACCAGTCGTTCTTCAACTACTGCGAGGGCCTCACGATGACCGGCGACCGCTTTGCGGAGGCGGTTGGCGGCCCGCCGCGCGAGCAGGAATCCAAGCTCACGCAGCGTGAAATGGACCTCGCGCGATCGATCCAGGACTTCACCGAAGAGGCGATGCTGAAGCTGGCGTGCTTCGCGCACGCCGAAACGGGGATGAAGTACCTGGCGATGGCCGGCGGCGTGGCGCTGAACTGCGTGGCCAACGGCCGGTTGCTGCGCGAGGGGCCGTTCGAGGAAATCTGGATACAGCCAGCGGCGGGCGACGCCGGCGGCGCGGTGGGTGTGGCGCTCGCGCTGTGGCACCGCTACCTGGGCAAGCCGCGCCAGTCTGCAGAACGCGCCGGCACCTGGGTGCCGAACAAGGCGTGGCGCGCGACGCATCCGGCAGGCACGCTGCCTCCCTACCAGGACGGCATGAAGGGCGCCTACCTCGGACCGGCGTTTCCCGTCTCCGACATCGAGCGCTTCCTCTCGGAGCGCCAGTTGCCGTACCGGCGTGTCGATCGGAAGGAGCTGCCGAACGTCGTCGCCGAATTGCTCGCGTCGGAGAAGGTCGTCGGCCTTCACCAGGGGCGCATGGAGTTCGGACCGCGCGCGCTCGGCGGCCGCAGCATCCTCGGCGACGCGCGCTCGACGAAGATGCAGTCGGTCATGAACCTGAAGATCAAGTTCCGCGAGAGCTTCAGGCCTTTCGCGCCGAGCGTGCTGTGCGAGCACGCGCACGAGTGGTTCGAGCTCGATCGCGATTCGCCGTACATGCTGCTGGTCGCCGACGTGCAGCCTGAACGCCGCCGCACGATGACCGCGGACGAAGAGCGACTCTGGGGAATCGACAAGCTCAACGTGCCGCGCTCGAGCATCCCGGCGGTCACGCACGTGGACTATTCCGCGCGGGTCCAGACCGTCAGGCGGGACACCAACCCCCTGTATTGGGACATCATCGAGGCGTTCCGCTGCCGCACCGGCTGCGCGGTCATCGTCAACACCTCGTTCAACGTGCGCGGCGAACCGATCGTCTGCTCCCCCGAGGATTCCTACCGGTGCTTCATGCGCACCGAGATGGACGCGCTGATACTCGAAGAGTGTCTCCTCTTCAAGGAGGAGCAGCCGAAGTTCGAGGACCGAGAGAACTGGCGCGAACAGTTCACCTTGGACTAGCATTTCCCCATGGGACCCGAATCGCCCGCCGGTCGCCTGGCCTACTCCGTGCATGGCCGCTGGCGTTATCGTTTCGTCGTCGGCTTCATCTGGTTCGCGGTTTTCGCGGCTGCAGCCGCCGGCTGGCGATACGCCAAGTCCTCGGGGCCGGCCTACGGGCCGGTCATCGTCATCTCGATCGACTCGCTGAACGCCGATCACCTATCGGCCTACGGGTATACGAAGGTCCACACGCCGGCCATCGACGCGCTTGCGGCTGACGCCGTCACGTTCGACCGCGCCTACGCGCACTCGCCGTTGACCCTGCCCTCGCACGTCTCGATGCTCTCGGGCCTGCTGCCGTTCCAGGCCGGCGTGCGGGACGACATCGGGTTCCCGATTCCCGGCGGCGTCTCCCTGCTGCCGCAATTGCTTCACAAGCGGGGCTTCAAGACCGGCGGGGTCGTCTCGAACTACCTCCTCAGGAAGGAGACCGGGCTCGGCGCCGCGTTCGGGTTCTTCGACGACGAGTTCGGCGCCGTGGGAGGGGAAGGCTCTCCGCTGGCCACGTCGAGAGACGGCGAGGCGTCGCTGAGAATCGCCGAGCGCTGGATCGAGTCGATCGGCACGGCGCGGTTCTTCCTGTTCCTGCACCTTGACGGCCCGCGGTCGCCGCGGACGGTGCCCGAGCGGTTCGCGAAGTACTCTGCCTACGACGCGCAGGTCGCCTACGCGGACGAGGTGGTGGGCCAACTGGTCGCGTTCCTGAAGAAGCGCGGGCTGTACAGCAGCGGCGTCATCGTACTCACCTCCGATCACGGCGACAGCCTGGGCGACCACGGGGAGCAGGGGCACGGCTTGTTCGTGTACGAGCGGGCAATTCGCGCGGCGCTGATCGTCAAGCTGCCGCGACGGGACGGCGGCGGGCGTCACTCGGACGCGCTGGTCCAGCACATCGACATCACGCCGACAATCCTGGATCTCGTGGGCGCGCCCCGGCCCTCCGGGCTTGGCGGCCGATCGCTCCGCAACGTGCTCGATTCGCCAACCGCCACGCTGCCGAACCGGAAGGTCTACGCCGAGTCGCTCGCCGGTCGCTATCGCTTCGGGTGGAGCGAGGTGCAGTCGCTGACCGACAACCGCTATCGCTTCATCAAGTCGGCCCGACCCGAGCTGTACGACCTTCTGCAGGATCCCAAAGAGCGGGTGAACCTGGTGGAGGTGGAGACCGAGGCCCAGGCCGCGGCTGCGATGCGGGCGGCGCTCGACAAGTTGACGGCCAACTCGCCGTTCCCCGCCCCGGCGCCGGTCGCCGAGCCGGAACGCGGACGGCTCGCGGCCATGGGATATGTGATGGGGATGCCGGTTGCCGGGCCTGAGGTGCCAGGCGACCAACTGCCGGACGTGAAGGACCGCGCTGCTGTCTACGACAAGTACTGGCAGGCGAGCGGCCTCGCGGCGGGAGGCAACGTACCGGGTGCCGTGGCGAAATACCAGGAAGTCGTGTTCGACGATCCTTCGATGGCCGTTGCCTGGGATCGCCTCACCACCCTGCTCCTCGAGAGCGGTCGGTTCAAGGAGGCTGGCGAGGCGTTGACCAGCCTGCTGCGTCTCTACCCGGAAAGCGTGCGCATCACGGAAGCCGATCAGCGCGTTCAACAACTGCTCGCCGCCACTCCCACCGTGGATCACTACCTGTTGGCCGCGCGGGTCTGGACGGCGCTCGGAGAGAAGACGCGGGGCGCGGAGGTGTGTGCCGCCGCGCGGAAGGCTCACGGCGACGCGGCTGTCCGCAAGGCCGAACGAGCATTGGATCGGAACTGAGTCAGCGCTGGACCGCGTCAGGCGCCAGGCCAAGGATGAACGCGCGGACGGTGCTGTCGCGGACGTTCACGAAGTAGTCCGACCCGGCGACGCACGCCCCCGAGACCGCGGACGTCACACCCGCAACTGTCCACGAGCCTCCGACGGAAACCAGCAGCGGGCCGCCCGAGTCGCCCGCGCACGTGCCGGCACTGGTCCCACCGTACGCGTTGAGCAAGTA
>DAIUEK010000200.1:0-3099 GCA_036845165.1 Vicinamibacterales bacterium
GACAGCGTGACGGTCGGCGTCATGGACGCGTTGGTCCGGCTCGCGCAGCCCCACAGCGCCAGCGTGACCGTGGAGATCTGGCCGGCGCCCGTCGAGCGGATGATGCCCGACGTGCCGGTCCGCTGGCGGAACCTGGGGACGGGTCTGCGCGCGCAACTCTCGCCGCAGCTGGTGCACGTGACCGTCCGCGGCTCCAAGGAGCCCCTGGCCGCGCTGCGCGGCGACAGTGTCCAGGCGTTTGTTGACCTTGTCGGGCTCGGGTCCGGCCGGTACAATTTGCGGGTTCAGGTGGATCCCGAGGAGCGCCTCGGGGTGATCGCGATCGATCCCGCCGTCGTTTCAGTGACGATCAAGTAGATGCCTCGACTGTTCGGTACCGACGGGATCCGCGGCAGAGCGGGGGTGTATCCGCTCGATCACGAGACGGTGGCGCGGCTCGGGGCGGCGCTCGTCCGGGCGATGCGCGGCGAGGCCGCGACCGCGGGGCGCGCGCTCCGCTTCATCATCGGGCGCGACACGCGCGAATCGGGCGACTGGATCGAGCGCGAGCTCGCCCGCGGCGTGCACGCCGAAGGGGCCGCGATCTCGACCGCCGGCGTCATTCCGACGCCCGCGACCGCGTACATCACGCGCGCGTTGGGCTTCGACGCCGGGCTCGTCATCAGTGCGTCGCACAACACGTTCGAAGACAACGGCATCAAGGTCTTCTCCGGCCGCGGCGAAAAATTCACCGAGACGCTCGAGCGGCACGTCGAGTCGATCATCGCCGACACGACCTGGCAGGTCCCGCAGGGCGGCCTCCCTCCCGTCGATCGCACCGATGTCGAAGACGCGTATATCGCGCATACGCGTCTCGCCTTCCCCGACCCCGGGCGCCTCGGCCGCTTCACGCTGGCCATCGACACGGCGAACGGCGCGACCACGACCGTCGCGCCGCGGCTGTTCCGCGAGATGGGCTTCGACGTCACGGTCATCGGCGATCAGCCCGACGGGCGCAACATCAACCTCGACTGCGGGTCCACGCACCCCGAGCGCCTGAGCGCCCTCGTCCGCGAGGGAGGCCACCGCATGGGCGTCGCGTTCGACGGCGACGGGGACCGCGCCATCTTCGTGGATCACGAGGGACGCGTCGTCGACGGCGACCCGGTCCTGCTGATGTGCGCCCGCCACATGAAAGCCCAGGGGCGCCTGAGCGGCAACGCGCTCGTCGCGACCGTCATGAGCAACATCGGACTCGAGATCGCGCTGCGCGACTCCGGCATCGAGCTGATTCGCTGCGGCGTCGGCGACAAATACGTGATGGAGGAGATGATCAAGCGCGGCATCTCCATGGGCGGAGAACAGTCCGGACACGTCATCTTCGCTGATCACCTGTTCACCGGGGACGGCATTGCCACCGCCCTGAACGTGATGCGGACGATGGCGGACACCGGGCGCGAGCTGGCCGACCTGGCATCGGAGCTGGTGGCCTATCCGCAGGTACTCCTCAACGTCCGCGTGCGCGAGAAAAAGGATCTCACGTCCGTGCCGGCCATTGCCGACACGATGGAGCGCATCGAGCGGCGCCTGGCCGGGCAGGGGCGTCTCCTCGTGAGGTATTCGGGCACGGAACCGCTCCTGCGCGTCATGATCGAGGGACGCGACCAGCAGGAGATTCACGGCTGGGCGCGCGAGATCGTCGACTGCGTCAAGCAGAACCTGGGGTAGCCATGGCCGGCCCGCGGCTCAGCGTCAACGTCAACAAGATCGCCACGCTGCGCAATGCGCGCGGCGGCGCGCTGCCGTCCGTCGTCGACGCGGTGCGCGTGTGTATCGCCGCCGGGGCGCGGGGCATTACGGTCCACCCGCGGGCGGACGCGCGCCACATCACGCCGTACGACGTGGCCGCCGTCGCGTCGTATCTCGCGCCGAGGCGCGGCGAGGTGGAGTTCAACATCGAGGGAGATCCCCGCCCCGATCTGCTGGACATGGTGCGCGAGGTGCGCCCGCACCAGTGCACGCTGGTCCCGGTCATGCCCGGCGAAATGACCAGCCAGGCGGGGTGGCCGGCGGACACGCCGGCGGCGCTCGGTGGCGTCGTGCGCGACTTGCGATCGCGCGGGATCCGCGTCAGCCTGTTCATCGAGCCCGATGCGGCGGCGGTGAAATGGGCGGCGTCACTCGGCGCGGACCGGATCGAGCTCTACACCGAGCCGTTCGCGCACGCGTTCAAGGCCGGGGAGGACGCCGCGGACCGCAGCTTCCGACCATATGTCGAAGCCGCCAACCTGGCCCACGCGCTTGGACTGGGCATCAACGCCGGCCACGACCTCGACCTCCACAATCTGGTCCTCTTCCGGACGCTGCCGCACCTCGACGAGGTGTCCATCGGGCACGCCCTGATCAGCCATGCCCTGTATGTGGGCCTCGACCAGGCCGTCCGCGACTATCTGCGGGCATGCGGCACGACGCCGTAGCCCTGCTATGATCGAGATTCACAGTGTCTAAAGATTCCTTGGTTATGGGCGTGGCGGGCGTCTTTTTCGGCGTGCTCGTCGGTTGGATTATCGGCACCCAGCAGGGGGCCGGCCGGCCGCCGGCGCCGCCTGCGGCGGCCGCCGCCCCCGGCCAGTCGTCCGCCGGCGGGGCCAACGCGTCCGCGCCGCCGCCGCTCGACGAGTCGCGCGCGTCCGCGATGAAGACCACGGCGCAGCAGAATCCCACGGATGCCGTCACCCGCGTGCAGCTGGCCAACATGTACTTCGACGCGGGCCGGTTCCAGGAAGCCGCCGACTGGTACGAAGCAGCGCTGAAGATCCATCCGAAGGACGTCAACGCCAGCACCGACCTGGGCATCGCCTACTACTACATGAACGAGCCGGACCGCGCACTCGCCCAGTTCGATCGCTCGCTCGCGGTCGATCCCGCTCACGCGAAGACGCTCCTGAACATGGGCATCGTGCGCGCCTTCGGCAAGCAGGATCTCAAGGGGGCGGCGGAGGTGTGGCAGAAGGTCCTCGTGGTCGCCCCATCGTCGGAGGAAGCGCGCGCGGCGAAGCAGGCGCTGGACGGCCTCCGCTCCGCGCATCCGGATCTCGGCATTCCGGCCAGCCCCGAGCA
>DAIUEK010000200.1:3199-4640 GCA_036845165.1 Vicinamibacterales bacterium
GGCCAGCCCCGAGCAGGGTCGAGGGGCGCCCAAGGGCCAGGGATCGTAGACGCCGATGTTCGGCTGGGTCGTCAGGCTCGCCCTGCTGTACTTCGTCCTTCGCGCGATCGCGCGGCTGGCCCGCGGGATTGCGGAGGGAATGCGCGTGCCGCGCGAGGACCATCCGCCGGCCGTTCCGCTCGCGCGCGATCCGGTGTGCGGGACGTTTGTCGTGCCGGCCCGCGCCCTGTCGGGCGGCGTCGGCTCCGACATGCGCTACTTCTGTTCTGAAGAGTGCCGGCGCACCTACGAGATGAAGCCGGCGCGATGAACGAGCAGCAGCTGCGGGAAGGGATCGTCGAGGTCGGCCGCCGCCTGTATGCGCGCGGCTACACGGCGTCGAACGACGGGAACATCAGCACGCGCCTCGATGACCGGCGCCTCCTGATGACGCCCAAGAGCGTCTGCAAGGGTTTCATGTCCCCCGACATGATGGTCATCACGGATCTCGACGGGAAGAAGCTCTCCGGCGATCGCGATCCGTCGTCCGAGATGCAGATGCACATCGAGGTCTACCGGCAGCGGCCCGACGCGCAGGCGGTCGTCCACGCCCACCCGCCGATCGCGACCGGGTTCGCCGTCGCGGGCATCCCGCTCGACCGCGCGGTGCTTGCCGAGGTGGTGACGACGCTCGGCAGCGTCCCGATCGCGGAGTATGCGACCCCGTCGACGGAGGAGCTGCCGGAGGCGGTGCGCAAATACGTCAAGGCGTACGACGGCATGCTGCTCGCGAATCACGGCGCCCTGACGCTCGGGTCCGACCTGTTCGCCGCGTACTACAAGATGGAGACAATCGAGCACTTCGCCCACATCAGCCTGGTGGCACGGCTGCTCGGGGGGGAGCGCCTGCTGTCACGCCAGGAGGTGGACCGCCTGCAGGGCCTGCGCGGGATGTACGGCATCGCGTCGCCGGCGCCCATCTGTCCCCCGAGCGACGTCGAGGGGCCGGATGAGTCGCCGCTGGGCCCTTCGACGTCGCTCAGGGCAGGGGACCCGCCCAGCTGCCAGACCGTCCTGGCGCCGGAAACCGGCGGGGCCCGGCTGGTGCGGGACGCGGCCCGCGGCGCAGTAGGTAAGGATGGGGAAATTCGGCTAACATACCTCGAGCTGACCGCACTCATCGAAGCAGCCGTTCGCGAGCTGAAGTGACGGGGCCTGTAGCCAGGTACCCGTTGCCAGCTGCCCGCCGGAGACGGTTCGTGCTGGAAGCTGGCGGCTGGCGACTGGGAACGACAAGGAGCAGATAAATGGGTGAAGCACTCGGGATGATCGAGACGAAGGGTCTCGTCGCGATGATCGAAGCGGCGGACGCCATGGTCAAGGCCGCCAAAGTGACGCTCGTGGGTTGGGAGAAGATTGGCGCCGGGTACGTGACCGCGATCGTCCGCGGCGACGTCGCCGC
>DAIUEK010000201.1:0-4637 GCA_036845165.1 Vicinamibacterales bacterium
TTCGAGCGCGCGGTACAGCGGGGTGTCCTGCGAGCTGACCGTCGGGTCCTCCCCCTCGTACACCACCTCGATCTTGATCGTCGGGTCCGCCAGACGCCGCTCGATCTCCTTGAGCCACTGCGCGGCGGTCGTCCCCGGCAGGACGCGGCAGTCGAGCGTCGCTTCCGCCACGGACGGAATGACGTTGATCTTCGGCGGGTCCCCCACGCCCGATCGCAGGCTCGTGAGCGAGATCGTGGACTGCTGGATGGCGTTGTTGAACTTGTTGGAGACGAGCGGTCCCCCGATCCGTTGTTTCATGATATCGACGACGGGGAATGGCGCGGCGGCGACAGGCTCCGCGAACAGGCGCGACAGCGCCTTCAGCAGGTGATCGTTCGGGTTCCTGTCGTGCGGCTGCGAGCCGTGGCCCGCGACCCCTTCGGCCCGGAGCTTCAGCCACATGATCTTCTTCTCCGCGACGGAGATGCCGAACACGAGCTTGCCAGGCGTGAACATGTCGCGGCTGCCGAAGCCCCCTTCGTCGATCACGTACTCGGGGTCGAGATCGTCGTAGTGGTTCTTGCGCATCCACGCCGCGCCCATCTCGCCGCCGACCTCTTCGTCGGGCACGAACATCAGCAGCACGTCGCGCGTCAGCGTCACGTGCTGGCGGTGCAGCATGATGAAGGCGTAGAGATACGACGTCCCGATGCCCTTCATGTCGATCGTGCCGCGCCCCCACATCTTCCCGTCCGCGATCTCCGCGCCGAACGGATCCTTCGACCAGCCTCTGGCGTCCGTGGGGACGACGTCCATGTGGCTTTCGAGGAGGATCGGCTTGCCGCCGGTGCCGTTGCCTTTCAGCCGCGCGAGGATGATCGAGCGTCCGGGGCCCGACTCGTAGCGCTTCACCTCGATGCCTTCGCGCGTGAGGATGGCCGACAGGTAATCGGCCGCTTTCGTCACGTCCCCCGGCGGGTTGGACGTGTTGATGCGGACGTAGCCCTGGAGCGTCTTCAGCGCCTCGGCCTCGACCTGCGTCCAGTCGGCGGTCTGTGCGAAAGCGGAGGACGTCGAGAGCATGAAGACGGCAGCCAGGACAGTACGCAACATGAGGGCGATTCTACACACAAAGTAATGAGACGCGTGCGCCGCGATGTGTCAGGAGCGACAGGCATATAGTACGCATACATGGGAGCCATGAGCGACGCCGTCGTCGCGGCGCGATGGCAGTTCGCGTTCACCATCATGTTTCACTACCTCTTTCCCGTCCTGACGATGGGATTGGGGGTGCTGATTGCGGTGCTGAAGACGCTGGAGCTCCGCAGCGGCGATCCGCTGTATGGCACCGCCGCCCGCTTCTGGGCGCGCATCTTCGCCATCACGTTCGCGACCGGCGTCGTCACCGGCATTCCGATGGAATTCCAGTTCGGCACGAACTGGGCGCAGTTCTCACGCTACGCCGGGCCCGTCGTCGGGCAGACGCTGTTCATGGAGGGGGTGTTCGCCTTCTTCGCGGAGTCGTCGCTGCTCGGCGTGTTCCTGTTCGGAGAATCGCGCGTGGGGCGCCGCGCGCACTGGCTCTCGGCGGTCGGCGTCGCGTTGGGGGCGGTACTGTCGGGATTCTTCATCGTCGCGACGAACGCCTGGATGCAGCATCCCGTCGGCTACCAGGCGGTCGGCGACCACGTGGAGCTGACCAGCCTCTGGGGGCTCCTCTCCAATCCGTACGCCCGCTGGCAGTACCCGCACGTTCTCTCGGGCGCGATGGTCACGGGCTCCATGGTCATGGCCGGGACTGGCGCCTTTTACCTGCTCGCGCGCAGGCATGAGGACGCCGGGCGTGTGTTCGTGCGGGTCGGCGTGATCGCCGGCGTCGTGTTTTCTGTCCTGACGCTCTTTCCGACCGGCGCCTTCCACGGCGAGAACGTCACGCGCTTTCAGCCCGCGAAGATGGCCGCGATGGAGGGCATCTTCAAGACGCAGGCGGGAGCGCCGCTCGCCATCATCGGCATGCCTGATCGGGAGCGGCAGGAACTGATGGATCCGATCTTCGTTCCCGGAGTGCTCAGCTACCTGGCGTACGGAAATTTTTCGGCGCGCGTGATGGGACTGAACGACATTCCGGCCGACCAGCAGCCGCCGGTGGAGATCGTCTACTACACGTACCACATCATGGTCGGGCTGGGAACCATGTTCATTGCGCTACTGGCCGTGGCCGCATTCTTCCTCTGGCGCGGCTCGCTCTTCGAGCGTCGCGGCATCTTGTGGACGCTGATGCTCGCGATGCCGTTCCCCTACATCGCGAACGAGGCCGGCTGGGTGGTGGCGGAAGTCGGCCGGCAGCCATGGACGGTCTACGGACTTCAGCGCGTCGCGGTCGCTTCGTCCACGAATGTGACGACCGGCATGACGTACTTCACGCTCCTTGGCTTCATGGGCCTGTACCTCGTCGTCGGCCTCCTGTACTTGCTGCTCTTCGCGCGCATCGTGAACGAGGGACCACGATGAGCCTCAACACGACGTGGTTCGTCGTGCTCGCGTTCACGCTCGCGGTCTACGCGGTGCTCGACGGGTTCGACCTGGGCATCGGGGCCGTTCACCTGCTGCTCGGGCGGACGCGCGAGGAGCGGGCGCGGCTGATCGACGCGATCGGCCCCGTCTGGAACGGCAACGAGGTCTGGCTGATCGTCGCGGGCAGCTCGATGTTCGTGGCGTTTCCGAACCTCTACGCGACGAGCTTCAGCGGTTTTTACCTCGCGCTGATGCTGGTCCTGTGGCTCCTGTTGCTTCGCGGGCTGGGCATCGAGTTCCGGCACCAGATTCACCACCCGATGTGGGAGCACGCGTGGGATGTCGTGTTCTCGCTCGCGAGCGTGCTGCTGGCGCTCCTCTTCGGCGTGGCCCTGGGCAACGTGCTCCGCGGCGTGCCGTTCGACGCCGCGGGCGAGTTCCAGGGCACGTTCGCCGTGCTGCTGAACCCGTTCTCGATCCTCGGGGGACTGCTGAGCGTGGTCACGCTCGGATGGCACGGCGCCTGCTGGGCGGCGCTGAAGACCGAAGGGCCGCTTCAGCTGCGCGCGCGAAGGTTCGCAGCCGCGCTCTGGATCCCTGCGGTGGCGCTCCTGGTGGCCATGGTGGGCGCGAGCTTCGTGACGCGCCCGGACTTCGCGCACAACTTCATGCGCTATCCTCCGCTGCTGCTCGGCCCCGCCGCGGCGATCGCCGCCCTGATCGGAAATCGGTCAGCGGTCCGGCGCGGCGAGGACCGGCGCGCGTTCATCGCGTCATCCGCGTACGTCGCCAGCGTGCTGGCGTCGGTCACCGCGGGTCTCTACCCGATGCTGCTGCCGGCGGCGGTCGGCAATCCCGGTCCGGGGCTCGATATCTACAACGCGGCGGCGCCCGCCGGGAGCCTTCGCGTCGCGCTCATCGCGTACGTGATCGGCCTCGCGATCGTCAGCGTCTACATGGTGACCGTCTACCGCGTCTGGAGAGGCAAAGCGGGTCAGGTCTACCGCTAGCAGCCCGTGCTAGCGCGACGACGTGGCGACGAGCGCGCGGATGAACGCGGCGCGTTCACGCCCGAGCGGCTGATGTTCGAGGTCTTCGACCGCCCACGGCAGGCGCCACGTCCAGTTCCGGGCATTGATCGCCGCGGGTGTGTTGACCCGCTCCCGCCAGCCGAATACGTCGTGGATCGGCACGAGGACGATGTCGGAGGCCGCGGTGAAGAGGACGTGCAGGATGGCGTCACGCGTCCGGTCGTTGAACGGGACCGACGGATCGCATCCAGGCGATCCCACGCAGGCGACCGACGCCACCGCCTCCCGCTCCTCGATCGGCGCATTGTCCCACCACTCGGCGACCGTCTCGGTATCGTGCGTGCCGCTCGTGGCGACCGAGCACGTCGGATACGTCGCCGGATCCTTGAACGGCTTCCCGTCTTCGTCCCACTCCCGTTCCCAGCGCAGCACCTTGTAACCGGGAATCTCGAGGCGCAGCAGCGTCTCGCGGACGAAATCCGGGATGACGCCGAGGTCCTCGGCAGTCAACCGCGCGCCTGACGCCAGGAACACGTCGAGCACCCGCTCGCCCTGCACGATCTGATCGGCCTTTTCCGAGGGCACGAACGAGGCCGTGCCGGCGGCCTCGCGGACGTAGGTGCGGAAGAAGCCGACGAGATGATCGACGCGGTAGCCGTCGTAGAGCTCCGCGTTCCGTCGCGCGCGCGTGGCGAGCCACTGGAATCCCCTCGCGGCGATGTCGTGCCAGCGATACGCAGGGAAGCCCCAGTCCTGCCCGGTCTCGGAGAACGCGTCCGGCGGCGCGCCCACCGACGCGTCGAGCCGGAAGTCTTCCTGCCGCGACCAGACGTCGGCGCTGTCGCCGCTCACCATGAACGGAAAATCTCCGAAGACGCCGATGTCGCACGCGTCCCGCGCCTGCGACCACTGCCCGGCCGCGACCCACTGCAGGTACGAGTAAAAGAGGATCTCGAGCTCGAGCTCCTCCCGCGCTCCCCGGAGCGCCTTCGGATCGCGATCCCGGAAGGGCGCGTCCCACTCGCGCCAGTACTGGCCGCCGTTCTTCGCGTGCAGCGCGCGGAAGAGCGCGTACGCGTCGAGCCACCAGCGTGCCCGCTCGGTGAAGCG
>DAIUEK010000202.1:0-1859 GCA_036845165.1 Vicinamibacterales bacterium
CGATCGGCAGGTTGCTGACGTAGAAGTGCCGGACGCCGCACGCGGTGAGCTCGCGGATCGATCGCGCGCAAATCGAGTCGGGTGTGCCGCCGGCGGCGAACTCCTCGCGGAGCTCGTCCACCGGGACCGGCAGGAACTCCAGCAGCGTTTCGAGCGTGCGCGGGTTTGCCGACCGGTAGTAGAAGACGCCGAACAGGCCCGGCAGTGTGAGGCCGCGGCGCTGTCCTTCGGCGAGGAACCGCTCCACCGCCGGCCGGCTGTGGTGCGACACGATCTGCGTCAGGTAGAACTCAGCGGTGACGCGATCCGCGAGGAGGTACTGCACCTGGGCGGCGGCGTCGGCGTGCGGGTTGGCCCAGCCTCCCAGCGCGAGCTGCGCCTCACGGGCGCGAATCATTTCCCGCAGCTGCCAGGCATGTTCCACGCACCGCGGCGGCCCGACGTGCCTGTCGCCGCCGAGGATGACGAGGGAATCGAACCCGTTGTGGTGCGCGCGATCGGCGTAGGCCACGCAGTACTCCGCCGTGTGCTTGCACGTCAGGAAGGGGACGACGTGTGAGCGCGAGACGTCGCTGCCGAGATTGATGACCAGGTGCCGGAGGTTGTCTTCTTCCTTCAGCCCCACGGCGCTGTCGGTCAGGAACACGAAGGTCCCCTTGCGCGTCAGTCCGCGGACCGCGTGGTACGTGTCGATCCACGCGTCCATGCTCGCGGCGGTTTTCAGCTCCGCGCGGGGCGGACGCAACTCGGCCGCAATCACCGCCGCGCCGCTCTTCAGCTGTTCAACCAGAACGCTCATATAGGAGTTCACAGTTCGCCGTTCGCCGTTCACAGTTCATTGGGGCGGCGGCGGCAGGCATCGCAAACGGTGAACGGCGAACGGCCAACTGTAGACTGCAAACTGCAAACTGCAAACTCTTTATACTAACGTGTCCCATGTCTCCCGACCGTGCCGCGCTGGAGCGGCTCGCCACGCTTCCGCGGTTGACACTCGCGGCCGTCCCCACCCCCGTGGAGGATCTCGCACGCCTTCGCCACGCGCTCGGCGGCGGTCCCACCCTGCTCGTCAAGCGTGACGACGCGATGGCGTTCGGATTCGGCGGGAACAAGATCCGGAAGCTCCAGGTCGTCGTCGCGCAGGCGCTGGCCGACGGCGCCGATACGCTCATCACGACGGGCGGCGTGCAGTCGAACCACGCGCGCGCGACCGCCGCCGTGGCCGCCCGCATGGGGCTCGGGTGCGTCCTTGTCGTCAGCGGCGCTCCCCAGGCCAAACCGACCGCCAACGCGCTGCTCGATCGGCTGCTTGGCGCGGACGTGCGCTACGTCGAGTCGGGCGACGCACGGGCGCCGGGCATGGAGGAGGCCGCGGCGGAGCTCCGAGCGAAAGGCCGGCGGCCGTTCGTGATCCCGCTTGGCGCCTCGACACCCCTCGGCGCCGCCGCGTACGCCATGGCGGTGACGGAGCTGCTCACGCAAATCGCGCCGCCGGATGTGATCCTGCTGTCCACCTCGTCGGGCGGCACCCAGGCGGGCATCATCGCGGGCTGCCGCCTGCACGGGCTGTCGACGCGGGTGCTGGGGATCAGCGCCGACGATCCGTCGGGGACGATCGCAACCGGGATCGCGCGGATCCTGCGAGGCCTGGAGGCCCTGATCGGGACGCCGCCGGGCACGCTGGCGGACGCGCCCATCGAGATTGACGACGGCTTTGTCGGCCCAGGCTACGGGATGCCGACCGAGGCGTCCACCGAAGCGATCGAAATCTGCGCGCGGCGCGAGGCGCTGTTCCTCGATCCGACCTACACGGCGAAGGCGATGGCCGGGCTCATCGCGAAAGTGCGCGCGGGCGGCGTGGG
>DAIUEK010000202.1:1959-4613 GCA_036845165.1 Vicinamibacterales bacterium
CGGATACCTGCCGCGGCTCGTCGCGCAAGGCTTCCGCGGGCGTGTGTTCTGCACGCAGGGGACCCAGGATCTCTGCAAGATCGTGCTGCCCGACGCCGGGCGGCTCCAGGAAGAAGACGCCAATTACGCGAACCGCCACAACTTCTCGAAGCACAAGCCGGCGCTGCCGCTGTATAGCGAGGTGGACGCGTTTCGCGCCGTGTCGCAGTTGCAGCCGTGCGGCTACAACCGGCCCATGCCGGTCGCCTCCGGTATCGAGGTGGAGTTCATCAACGCGGGGCACCTGCTCGGCTCGTCATACGTCAGGATGCGCATCGACGGGCGGACGATCCTCTTCGGCGGCGACCTCGGACGCTTCGGCCGGCCCGTGCTCCCCGATCCCACCATGGTGGCGGCGGCTGACTATCTGCTCGTCGAGTCCACCTACGGCAACCGCGTGCACGAGCAGGACGACAACGGCGATCGGCTCGCGGCGATCGTCACGCAGACGGCGCAAAAGGGAGGGAAGCTGATCATCCCGGCCTTTGCGATCGGGCGCACCGAGGAGCTGGTGTACTGGCTGAGACGCCTCGAGTTTGAGAAGCGCATTCCGGTGCTGCCGGTCTTCGTCGACAGCCCGATGGCGGCGGCCGCGCTGGCGCGCTACAGCGAGCGCGTGCAGGAACTGGACCCCGACATGCGCCCGGAAGAGCGCGACGACAAGGCGCCGCATGACGCGGCGGCGCCCAACTCGCCGGAGGTGCGCCGGCACCACGCGAAGCAGGAGCGCGACATGTGCGTCTTCTGCACGCAGCGTTTCCGCGTCGTCGGCACCCCGGAGGAGTCGAAGCAACTCACCGCGTCGAAGATGCCCGCCATCGTCATTTCGGCGAGCGGCATGGCGGCAGGAGGGCGCGTGCTGCATCACCTGAAGGTGGCGCTACCCAACGCGCAGAACACGGTGCTGTTTGCCGGCTATCAGGCGGTCGGCACCCGGGGCCGCCGCCTCGTCGACGGCGAGAAGAGCATCAAGATCCACGGGGAGTGGGTCCCCGTCGCCGCGCGCATCGAGCAGATCGACTCGATGTCGGCGCACGCCGATGCCAACGAGATCATGCGCTGGCTCCACGGCTTCACCGCCCCCCCTGGGCAGACCTTCATCGTCCATGGCGAGCCCGCGGCGCAGGACGCGCTGGGTGCCCGTCTCAAGGAAGAGCTGGGCTGGACCTGGAAGGCGCCGGAGCATCGCGAGACCGTCACGTTCTAATCGGCGGCCCGACGGCGGACATTTCTCTGTCACGGGCCGACGGCTCATCACCAAGGCCACTAAGACACAAAGATCACAAAGACCTTTGTGGTCTTCGTGCCTTAGTGATCTTCGTGATGAAGCCGTGGGCCCGTGTAACGAGTCCAATAGCAAATCTCGTGAATAAGCCGTGTGCGCCTCTACGCTGCGTACTCTAAGATTTAGAGTTATGACCCGTCACCTTGCTGCAGTTGTCTGCTCTCTCGTGGTTCTTGGCGCCGGCGCCGGCGCCCAGGGGACGTCCCCGCTCGTCGAGCGCGTCGGCGACACGGGCTTCATCCAGATCCAGTCGGCGAGCTTCGCCCAGCTCGACGCCCGGCAGAAGGCGCTGGCCTACTGGCTGACGCAAGCGTCGATCGCGATCGACCCGATCATCTACGACCAGCTCTCGCGCGTCGGCCTCCGCCAGAAGCGGCTGCTCGAGGGTATCGTGGCGCGCCCCGCCGGCATCCCGCCCGCCACGTTCGCCAAAATCCGCGAGTACGCGCTCCTCTTCTGGGCGAACCGCGGCAACCACAACGAGACGACCGGCCAGAAGTTCGTGCCCTCGGTGACTCTCGAAGAACTGCAGGACGCCGCCTTGAAGGCGCACGCGGCCGGCGCGTTCAAGAGCAACGCCGGCGATCTGGCCGCGCTCCAGACGCCGGAGGCGGTGAAGAAGGACGTCGCCGACCTTCGCGCGTCCTTCTTCGATCCCGCGTTCGAATCGCTCCTGACCGCGAAGGCCCCGCCAGCCGGGCAGGACATCCTGCAGGCGAGCGCCAACAACTTTTACCAGGGGGTCACGCTGGCGGACCTCAAGAACTTCCAGGAGCACTACCCGCTCAACTCGCGGGTGGTGAAGGACGCGCGCGGCATCCGCGAAGAAGTCTATCGCGCGGGGACGATGGATGGCCGGGTCCCGCCGGGACTCTACGCCACCTACTTGAGGAAAGCGATCGGCTATCTGGAGAAGGCGCGCGCGATTGCGGAGCCGGCGCAGGCCACCGTCATTGCCGGCCTGATCCGCTTTTACGAGACCGGCGATCCGAAAGACTGGCTGCAGTTCGGCGGCGACTGGGTCCGCAACGACGCCGTCGTCGACTTCGCGAATGGCTTCATCGAGGTCTATCGGGACGCGCGCGGCGCGAAGGGCACCTCGCAGAGTTTCGTCACCGTCACCGACAAGCCCGTCACCGACGTGATGGTGAATCTCGCGAAGAACGCCGCCTACTTCGAGGAGAAGGCGCCGTGGGACGCGAAGTACAAGAAGCGCGACTTCCAGCCGCCCGTGGTCAAGGCCGTCGAAGTCCTCGTCGAGACCGGCGATTTCCACGTGACGACGATCGGCGACAACCTCCCGAACGAAAACGAGATCCACGAGAAGTAC
>DAIUEK010000203.1:0-1831 GCA_036845165.1 Vicinamibacterales bacterium
GCGTCCGAGCGGATGCGTCTGCTTCGAGCGCTCCAGGAACGCCGCGTAGCTCTCCTCGTTCATCCCGCTGCGCCGGTGCAGGTTGGAGATCACGACGCCCGGATTGACGGCGTTCACGCGGACCCCGTGCGCCGCCAGCTCCAGGGCGGCGCAGCGCGTCAGCTGATCGACGCCCGCCTTGCTGACGCAGTACGCGAGGACGCCGGGGAACGCGCGAAGCCCGGTGACGCTCGACACGTTGACGACGGAACCGCGTGAGGCGACCAGCAGCGGCGTCGCGGCGCGCATTAACCTGAACGGCGCGCGCAGGTTGATGTCGATCATCGCGTCCCAGTCGGCGTCGGGCGTGTTCTCCACGGTGCCCATCGCGATGACGCCCGCGGCGTTGACGAGCGTGGTCAAACCGCCGAACGCGTCCGCGGCCTTCGCCACGATCGCGTCAGGCGCGCCCGCCGCGGTGACGTCCGCTTCGAACGGCACGCATCGCCCGCCCGCCTCCTCGACCTCCTGAGCCACGGCGTTGAGCGCCGTCGCCCTACGACCGACGGCCAGCACAGCCGCGCCGTCGCGGCCGAAGCGCACGGCGGCCGCGCGCCCGATACCGCTCGAGGCGCCGGTCACCACGACAGTTTGCATCGGCCGGTTGTAGCACAAGTTGAACAGTGTCTCTGGTTAGCGACAGCGCGGAGGGGCGGGCGGCGACAGATCAGGCCGACTTCGGCCGAAAGACCGATGGAACGGCCCTTGCGCCTGCACTGTGCCTGGACCCCGCCGCGGAGCACGTGGAATACACGGAATCAATGACTGCCAGTCCCGATTTGCCGGACGTCTTTTCGGCGGGCGAGATCGCCCGCGCGGCAGGTGTCCGCCCGCGGGACGTGCGCGACCTGGCCTCGGCGGGCGTCATCCAGCCCATAAACGGCCGATTCTTTACGGCTCCGGACGCGGTGTTCGCGGTCCGTTCGCTGACGGGTCAGGCCTCCGCGGCGGAGCGCACCCTTTTCCGGCCCGCCGCGGGCATGCGCCGCGAGCCCGGGCTTCCGTTCGCGCTCGCCGGCACGCTGCACGCCGCCATGCTGGCCGGGCTGGTGTTCGTGGCGACCCTCGGGGTGGCGAAGCCGGAGGCGCTGACGCCGCCGGACAAGAAGGACATGCGGCTCGTGTTTCTCGTCGCGCCGGGTCCCGGCGGTGGCGGCGGAGGCGGTGGCCACAAGGAGCCCGCGCCCCCTCCTCCCGCGGAACTCAAGGGCGTGAGCGCGCTCCGCAGCCCGCTCCCGATCCGGCGTCCTCCGCCCCGCGTGGAACCGCCGCCCGTCATCCGGGTGATTGAACCGCCGCCGGTGAAAGCGGAGCCACTGCCGCCGGTCGTCGCGCCGGTGGTCGCCGTCGCCGCGGATCCTCGCGACCGGGTCGGCATCCCGTGGACCGCGCCGGCGCCAGAGACCGAGAGCCATGGACCCGGCGCCGGCGGGGGCACGGGCACCGGCCACGGCACGGGCATTGGTGAAGGTGAAGGGGCCGGCCTCGGACAAGGGTCCGGCGGCGGCACCGCGGGTGGACCATACCGCCCGGGCAGCGGGATTTCCGCGCCGTCGATCATCAAGGAAGTCAAACCGGATTACACGGAAGAAGGCCGCCACCGCAATCTCGAGGGGGACGTCGTGCTCGAGATCGTCGTGCGCACCGACGGCACGGTGGGAACCGTGAAGCTCCTGCAGGGGCTCGGCGCCGGACTGGACGAGCGCGCGATGGACGCCGTGCGCCAGTGGCGCTTCTCTCCCGCGAAACGTTACGGCACGCCCGTCGACGTGATTGTGGAAGTCGCGATGGA
>DAIUEK010000203.1:1931-4604 GCA_036845165.1 Vicinamibacterales bacterium
CCCCGCGAGGCGTGAGTGCCGGAGGCACTCACCCACTAACCAATGAGCTGCCACTGCATGAGCGTGCCGAGCGGGGGTTGCAGGGGCCCCCGCGAGGCGTGAGTGCCGGAGGCACTCACCAACCAAATATGTTCGCGGAGTCTGAGCACGCCTCCCCGTGGGGCCGTCGGTTCGCCGTGATGGCCGGCCTCGGCCTGATCGTCGCGTCCGTCATTCTTCTTGCGCTGACCTCGAGCGGCCGGAAGGCGCCCGCGCGCCAGGCACCGGCGGCCAACACCGCCGCGATCGTTTCCGGGCAGACGCCGGGTCGAAGCGATCCGGCCCGCGAGGCCGGGCTCGAGCTGCTCTCGCTCCGTGATTCGCGCCAGCCGGAGGCGCTGACGATCACCGGCCTCGTCCAGAATCCGCGCGGCGGCGCGCCGCTGTCGCGCGTGACGGTGACGGCCTACGCCTTCGACGACAAGGGCGCGTTTCTCGCCAGCGGCCGCGCGCTGATCGATGTCACCGCGCTCGCGCCGGGCGACGAGTCGCCGTTTGTCGTCTCCGTACCGGTGACCGAAACGGTCGCGCGCTATCGCATCGGGTTCCGCGATCAGGACGGCCGGGTCATCGCGCACATCGACAGGCGCCAGCAGTCTCCCGTCGCGGCAAACTGGTAACCAGCATGATCAGACGCCTCTCGTCCAGCCTCCTGGCGCTCGTCGGCGCCGCGGGCGTCCTCGTGTCCGCGCAGGACGGCCAGCAGCCCGACCCGCAGACCTTCAAGTTCCGGACGGGCGTGGAGCTGGTCAACGTCAACGCAACGGTGACCGATCAATCGGGCCGCTTCGTGCCGGGATTGAACAAGGACGATTTCCGCGTCTATGACGACGAGCAGCTGCAGACGGTGACGCACTTCAACGCGGAGCGCGTGCCCGTCAGCCTCGGGATCATCCTCGATACCAGCGGCAGCATGGACGGCGACAAGATCAACGCCGCGCGGGCGGCGCTGGATCGCTTCCTCTTCCAGCTGCTCGATCCGGAAGACGAGGTGTTTCTCTACCGCTTCGACAGTGCGCCGCAGCTCGTCGAGGGCTGGACGCACGACAAGCGCCGCATCAGTGAGTCGCTCGGGCGCATCCAGCCGCACGGCGGCACCGCGCTGTACGACACGCTCATCGACGCCGTCCACCTGGCGCAGCAGGGGCACAACCGCAAGAAGGCGGTCGTCATCATCTCCGACGGCAACGACACGAGCAGCCGCACGGACGTGTTCGCGGTGAAGCAGTTGATTCGCGAGACGGAAGTGCTCGTGTACGCGATCGGCATCGACGCGAGCGGATCGCCCTTGTACGTCAGCAACCAGGGGCCCGCGCAGCGCGGCGGACCGCCGCGACAGCCCCCCCGAAACCCGATTCCCCTGCCGTTTCCGATGCCGGGAGGACGGCGTCCCCCGGCGTCGCCGCCTCCGCCAGTACCGCAACCTCCCCCTGGGCCGACCGGCGGGGGCAGCGCGCGCTGGAGAGGCGGCGGCACCAGCGACGACCGCGTGAACGTCGCCGCCCTGCGCGACATCACCGACGACAGCGGGGGCCGGACGGAGATCGTCCGCTCGACACGCGATCTCGATCCCGCCACGGCCGGCATCGCCGACGAATTGAGCAAGCAGTACTACCTGGGCTACTCGGCCTCGGGCCCGAAGGACGGGCGCTGGCATTCGATCCGGGTCGAGGTCCGTCAGCCGTCCTATCACGTGCGCGCCAGGCGCGGTTACGTCGCTGGCAGGTAAACAGTAGGCAGTTCGCGGTTCGCGGTTCGCGGTTCGCGGTCAGCAGTTGGAACACACGGAGTCTTCTCACTGCAAACTGTTTACTGCATACTGCATCCGGCTTACGGCATACTGCTTACTCCGTGAGACTCCTCGGCATCGCCGTCTCGTTAAGCATCCTCGGCTCCCTGGGCGGCATCGTCGTCGCCTCGAGTTTCCTGCTCCTCGGCGAGCAGCTGCGCACGCGGCTGGTGCCGTGGTTGATCAGCTACGCGGTCGGGACGCTCGTCGGCGTCGCGCTGCTCGGGCTGGTTCCCGAAGCGCTCGCCGATCTGCCCGCGCGCCCGGCGATGCTGACGATGGCGGCCGGCATCCTCAGCTTTTTCCTGCTCGAGAAGGCCGTCCTGTGGCGGCATTGTCACAACGACGAGACCTGCCACGTGCACAACACCGCCGCGTCACTCGTCATCGTCGGGGACGCGTTCCATACGTTCACCGACGGCGCGGTGATCGCCGCCGCCGTCCTGACGTCGCTACCGCTTGGCCTGACGACGGCGCTGGCGGTGGCGGCCCATGAAATCCCCCAGGAGGTCGGCGACGTCGCGATCCTGTTGCGCGCCGGCTATTCGCGCTGGCGCGCCTTTACGTTGAACCTGCTGGCGGGCGTCGGCGGTATCCTCGGGGCCGCGTCGATGATCCTCGCCGGGCGGGTCGTCCCAGAGGCGCTGCCCTACGTGCTGGCGTTTGCCGCGGGAAATTTCCTCTACGTGGCCATGGCGGATCTCATACCGGGCCTGCATCGCGGCGACGCCGAGGGAGGCCTCCGGCAGGTCCTCCTTATCGGGGCCGGAATTGTCACGATCGCCGTCCTCTAGTCGTAGTCTTCTGTCATGACCATGCGCCGACTCCCCTTGCTCGCCGGACTC
>DAIUEK010000204.1:0-1500 GCA_036845165.1 Vicinamibacterales bacterium
TCATTGTCGGCGACCGCAAGTCGATCGAGACCGGACTCACGGCCACGGGCATCGCCCCCATCGTGGTGCTGGATTCGACGGGGGCACCTGCCGGAACTATCTGACTCTGACGAGCCGACGGCGAAGCACGAAGATCACGAAGACACAAGGGCACAGAGAACCATAGGTAATGTTCTTTGTGACATCGTGCCTTCGTGCCTTGCCGAAAAGCCGTCGGCGCGTGTTGCTTTCCGTCCGTTCTACTTCAGCTCGATCGGCAGCACCGAGAACGACTGCGGCTGCCCGACCGGCGTGACCTTGTCGCCCGCGAGCCTGCCGAGCGTGGCCCGATACCGGCCAGGCGCAACGAGGGGGGCCTGGTTGCCTCCGCGACCTCCGCCGAAGCCGCCCGGCTGCCCGCCCGCTGGTGTGGGCGGAGCCTCCCCGCGCAGGTTCCAGGCGATCCGCCGCAGGCCGGACGTCTTGTCCAGATCGAGACGACGGATCTGCTTGCCGGCGTCGTCGCTGATCGTCAGCACCAGCTTGTCCGTCGACGGCAGATCCGCCTTCACGCTGTAGGTGAAGACCGCGCCGTACGGCGGGTTGGGCGCCGCCCAGTTGCCCGACATCGGACCGATCCCCGCGGTGCCCGCCGGCGCGAGGCCCGTCTGGCTGTAGATGTACGCGTCGCGCAGCGGCAGCAGCGCCGCGTCTTCGTTCAGCGCCTGCGGCGTCAGCTCGCGCAGCGCCGAGTAGTCGTCGAGGACGTAGAACCCGCGGCCGAACGTCGCCACGACGAGATCGTTCTCGCGCTTCTGGATCGTCATGTCGCGCGCCTGCGCGACCGGCATCCCGCCCTTCAGCTGCACCCAGCGCTGCCCGCCGTCCACGCTCGTGAAGACGCCGAACTCGGTGCCCGCGAACAGCAGGTTGCCGTTGACGTGATCCTGGATCACGGCCCACACGTCGTGACGGTCCGGGAGGTTGCCCGTGACGTTCGTGAACGTGCGCCCCCGGTCGGTGCTCTTCACGAGATACGGCTTGTAGTCGCCGCGCTGCCAGTTGTTGAGCGCGACGAACACGGTGTTGGCGTCGCGCGGAGACGCGAACACGTCCGACACGTAGGTGTACTGCGGGACCCCGGGGAACTGGTCGACCTTGCGCCAGGTCTTGCCGCCGTCCTCGGTCACCTGCAGCAGCCCGTCGTCAGTTCCCGCGTAGATGAGGCCCTCCAGCACCGGCGACTCGTCGAGCGACACGACGTTGCTCAGCGCCGTCGTCGACTCGTGGTAGGCGACCGAGTCCGCCGGCCACACCTTGCCCATGATCGGCAGCTCCTGCCACTTCAGGTTGCGCGACAGATCCGGGCTGATCTTCGTCCAGTTATCGCCGCGGTCGTCGCTGCGATACACGAACTGGCTCGCCCAATAGAGCCGCCGCGGATTGTGCGGGCTGATGATGTAGGGCGCGTCCCAGTTCGGGCGATCGGCGTCCGCTCCGCCACCCGCACCGCCGCGTCCG
>DAIUEK010000204.1:1600-4598 GCA_036845165.1 Vicinamibacterales bacterium
CCGCCGCCCACGATGTACCAGTCGCTCGTGCGCACGCCCCAGCGGTTCGCGCTCGCGACGGGACCACAGTGCGACCAGTTGTCCTGCGCGCCGCCGCAGACGTGGTAGAACGGCTTCGCGTTGTCGACCGACACGCGGTAGTACTGCGTGACCGGCAGGCTCGCGAAGAAGCGGAATGACTCGCCCAGGTCGTACGACTCGTAGACACCGCCGTCGTTCCCGATCAGGATGTGATTCGGATCCGCCGGATCGAAGCGGACGACGTGGTGGTCGACGTGCATGCCGGTCTTGTTCTCGAAGCCGGTCTGCGCCCACGTCTTGCCACCGTCCTTGCTCCAGTCGAGGTTCGTGTTCACCGACCAGATCGTGTCGGCGCGGTGCGGGTCGACGAAGATCTCCTGGTAGTACGCCGGGCCGCCGCCGCGATACCATTCCGTCCCGCCTCCGCCCCCCTGCGTTCCCTGAGGGGGCTGCGGCGAGGCAGGCGCACCCGCGCCCTGTGCTCCTTGGGGGGGCTGCGGTGAGGCAGGCGCACCCGCACCCCGCGCACTTCCTCCTCCACCACCGCGGCCAGCGGCAACGGCCTGCTTGCCGATCCGCGTCCACGACGCGCCCGAGTCGTCCGATCGGTAGAAACCCGCTTCGTCGACGACGGCGGCCGCGGGCGCCGGTGCGGGCGCAGGCGGCGCACCGGCCGCTCCACCCGGAGCCCCGCCACCGCCGGGGAACCCGCGTCCGCGCGGCGCCTTCGCGCTGATGAGCGCGTACACGCGCGACGGGTTCTTCGGATCCACGCCGAGCGCGATGCGCCCGACGTCGTCTTTCGGAAGTCCCTTCGAGAGCTTGGTCCACTTCTTCCCGGCGTCGGTCGTCTTCCAGATTCCGCCTTCCGGTCCGCCGCCGATCATCTGGCCGACGGCGCGGCGGCGCTGATAGGAGGACGCATAAAGGATGTCGGGGTTCTTCGGATCGAACACGATGTCGCTGATCCCCGTGTCGTCGCTCACGTGCAGCACGCGCTCCCACTTCGTCCCGCCGTCCGTCGTCTTGTAGAGACCGCGCTCGCCGCCCGCCGACCAGAGCGGCCCCTGCGCGGCGACATAGACGACGTTCGGGTTGCGCGGATCGATCAGGATCTGGCCGATGTGCTCGGACGCGGCGAGCCCCATGCGCTGCCACGTCTTGCCCGCGTCGGTCGACTTGTAGATGCCGTCGCCGAAGTGCGCGCTGCGCTGGCTCGCGTTCTCGCCCGTCCCGAGCCAGACCACGTTCGAGTTCTTCGGATCGACGACCACGCAGCAGAGGGTGAACGATCCGCCGTTGTCGAACGCCGGCGTGAAGGTCGTGCCGCGGTTGGTCGTTTTCCAGAGCCCGCCGAACGCGGTGGCGACATACCAGGTGCTCGGCGACTTCGGATCGATCGCTATGTCCTGCACGCGTCCGGTGGAAATCGCCGGGCCGATGCTGCGGAACTCGAGGCCTTTCAGCACGTCCGCGGTCAACCGGTCGGTGGCGGGGGCCTGCCGCGCCACGGTCGTCATCGTCGCGGCCAGAGACATGACGGCCACGGCTGCCGTCAGCATTCGTTTTGATGTCACAGGTTCACTCCAAAGGAAAATCAGGGTGACAGATTCTGGTAGGATTCGGGCTGCGGGGTCAACTCATTGCTGAATATTTTCAGACGATTCATCTGCGCCGGCTCGGTCGTGCTGCTGATCGCGGCGGCCCCCGCGTCCTGCGCGAGGCACGCGCCCCCGTCGAGTCAGCCCACCGCGCCGCCTCCCGTTGCGGCAGCTCCGGCTCCCGTGGCGCCGGCGCGCGCTCCCGCGCCGCCACCCGCGACGCTGCCCGAGCGCTTGTCGGACGCGGAGTTCTGGAAACTGATCACGGATCTTTCCGAGGCGGCCGGCTCGTTCCGCTCGGAGAACCTCCTCTCGAACGAGGTCTGGGCGCAGTACGTCATCCCGGACCTGATGGCGGCCGCGAAGCCCGGGCGCGTCTACATGGGTGTCGGCCCCGAGCAGAATTTCACGTACATCGTCGCGCTGAAGCCGGCGATGGTCTTCATCACCGACATCCGGCGCGGCAATCTCGACCTGCACCTCATGTACAAGGCGCTGTTCGAGATGTCCGCTGACCGCGCGGACTTCGTGTCGCGCCTCTTCTCGCGCAGGCGCCCCGACGGGCTGACACAGGCGTCCAGCGTGCGCGAGATCTTCCAGGCCTACGCGTCGGTCCCACTGGACGAGACGCTGTTCAACGAGAACATCACGGCGATCGTCGATCACCTGCAAAAGACGCACGGCTTCACGCTGGAGCCCGACGACGCGCAGGGCATCCGCTACGTCTACGGGAGCTTCGGGAAGTACGGCCCGGATCTGACCTACTGGATGTCGGGGGGATTCGGCGGCGGGCGCGGGGGCTTCCGCAATTCCCCGACGTACGCGGACCTGATGGTGGCGACGGACGCCGCCGGGACGCTGCGCGGCTTCCTCGCCAGCGAAGAGAACTACGGGATCATGAAGGCGCTGGAGTCGAAGAACCTGCTCGTGCCGGTCGTCGGCAACTTCGCGGGCCCCAAGGCGCTCCGCGCCGAGGGGGCCTGGCTGAAGGCCCACAACGGCGTCGTCTCGGCGTTCTACCTGTCGAACGTCGAGCAGTACCTGAACATGGACGGCATCTGGATGGACTTCTGCGCGAACGCGTCGCGGCTGCCGATCGACGAGACCAGCCAGTTCATCCGCTCGTATCGGGGCAATGGCCCGAACTACGGCGGCGGCAGCCTGAACCAGGGCTTCAATCCCATGGCCGCCGACCTCAAGCTCTGCGCCGGCCAGTAGGCCATCCTTCTGCCTTCTGCCTTCTGCCTTTTTCTAGCTCAGGCGCCGAGCAGCCGGTCGGTCTCTGCCTTCAGCGCGTCGAGCGCTTTCTTCAGTTCCTGGTAGCGCTCGATCGCATCCCGCCCGATCTTCTGGTCGGTCCCCGTCGTCATGCCCGC